>AZHQ01000015.1 GCA_000504605.1 alpha proteobacterium SCGC AAA288-E13 | reverse complement strand
TTCGCTGTTACACTAAATGATGTAATGCCTAATGCTAACAATGCAGAAAATAATAACTTCTTAATATATTTCATCATTAGTTCCTTTATTAATTTATTAAGTTGATTTAAATAAAACATAATAAACCTAAAATTGTAACCTAAAAAAATATTACAACCCTGAATTGAACTAGCTCTTCATTCTTTCACTATTTGCATCATATAAGGGTCTGTCTGTTACTTGTGCTTTATAAAATATTCCATTTATTTCTATATCTAAAATCGTTTCATGTTTTGAAAAATTTATCGGTACATAACCAAGTGCCATACTTTTTTTTCACGTGGTGTGCGTATCCACCTGAGGTAACATAGCCTACACATTGATTATCTTTTAAAATTGCCTCATCATTAGTAACGTCTATATTGTCTGTATCCACTGTCATTGTAACAAGTTTTTTTATTAGGACCTTGTTTTTTTTCATTTAAAGCTGCTTCTTTACCAACAAAATTTTTATCCCAATTTATAAATGCATCCAAACCAGACTCCAATGCTGTAAAATCGGGTCTAAAATCTAATGTCCATGCTCCCCAATTTTTTTCCAATCTTAGAGACATTAAGGCTCTACTACCATAGAGTTTCAATCCTAAGTCTTTTCCATTAGTTTCAATTTCTTCAAATAATTTTAATTGAAATTGAGGCGCTACATAAATTTCATATCCCAGTTCTCCTGAAAAAGATATTCGGTTTAAAATCGCTGGAACTCCTCCAACAAATGTTTCTCTTGTATCTCTAAATTTTAACGCTTCAGTAGATACATTATCTCTGCAAATTCTAGATAGCAATTTACGTGAATTAGGACCTGAAATTGCAATACCATGAAAATCATCAGATCGATTTTTATATTTTACTCCATCTTTGGGTAAAAACTTTTCAAACCATCTTCGGTGCATTTCTTGTGCTGCTCCAGATCCATAAATTATAAATTTTTCCTCGTTGTAACATGCAACGGTTAAATCTCCATATAATTTTCCTTTTGTAGTCAACATTGGAGTCAATATAATCCTTCCTGGTTTTGGTATTCTGCCTGCCAAAATATAATCAAGAAATTTTCTTGATCCTGGTCCAATTATTTCATGTTTTGCAAAATTTGCTATTTCAGTTGCTCCAACTGCACTTCTTACAGCTTCAACCTCTGTCGCAACATAATTATGAGAACGCGAACGTTTAAAAGTTGGTTCTTCATAAGCATCTTTAGGATCTTTTGCAAACCATAAAGCATTTTCTAAACCAAAGGCATCACCCATAACGGCTCCTCTAGCAACTAAACGGTCGTACAAAGTGGTAGTTTTTTGTTTTCTTCCTTTTGGCAACGTTTCATTTGGAAAAGTCATAATAAATCTTCGCTCATAATTTTCTGAAGATTTTATGGTTCCATATTGTGGTGAAGCATAATTTCCAAAGCGTGCTATATCCATTGCCCATACATCAATTGATGGCTCTCCATCTATAATCCATTCAGCTACAGTTCTTCCAACACCGCCTGCTTGACAAAAGCCTGCCATAACTCCAACTGCAACCCAATAATTTTTCATTCCTGGGACAGGACCAATCAAAGGATTACCATCTGGTCCAAAAGTAAAAGGACCATTAACGATATTTTTTATTCCAGCTTTTTCTAAGGCTGGAAATCTTTTAAAACCAATTGCGAGACGATCTTGAATATTTTCTAATTTGGGATCAAGCAATTCATGACCGAAATTCATTGGAGTTCCATTTACTTGCCAAGGCGTAGATTTAGGCTCGTAAGTACCTAACAACATTCCATACCCTTCTTGCCTAAAATATATATTTCCTTCAAAATCTGTGCCAACAGGAATACGTTTTCCTTCACCTCTTTCTTTAAGCTCGGGTATTGCCTCAGTAATTAAGTAATGATGTTCCATGGGTTGAACGGGCAAATTTACCCCAGCTAATTTACCCACTTCCCTTGCCCACAATCCTCCTGCATTAATTATAATCTCTGCATTAATATTTCCTTTTTTAGTAATGACATCCCATGTTCCATCTAGTCTTTGCTTGGTTTCTAAGACATGAGTATTTGTATAATATTTGGCTCCATGTACTTTTGCTGATTTAGCATAAGCATGCGTCACCCCAGATGGATCCACTTCTCCATCAATTGGATCCCAAAGAGCTGCTATATAATGTTTAGGATCGATTAATGGATTTTTTTCAACAACTTCCTTTAAAGAAATAAATTCTTGATCAAGGCCCATATATCTTGCCTTGGATCTTTCCCTCTTTAAATAATCATGCCAAACTTCATTCGAAGCCAAATAAAATCCTCCGCTTGGTTTAAATCCAACTGATTGACCAGAGGTTTTTTCAATTTCTTTATAAAGATTAATAGTATAGGCCATTAACCTAGAAATATTTGGATCAGATGAAATAACATGAACATTTCCTGCTGCATGCCATGAAGAACCAGAAGTAAGTTCTGATCTTTCTAAAAGAATACAATCTTTTAATCCAAACTTAGCTAAATGAAAAAGTATTGAACAACCAACTACGCCGCCACCAATCACAACTACTTTAGCGTGCGTTTCCATTTGATTATCTTTTAATATTCTTTTGCGTGATCAGTATAAATTTTTTTTAACGTTTTATGTGTTCCATGAACATAGTGTTTACTCATATCAGGATAATACTTGTAAGAAATTGGTTTTCTTCCAAGTGCAACTGCCATTTCTCTTACGTGATGAGGTGAGGCTCCACAACAAATTCCAATAAAATTTATTTTTTTTGTCGCACATTCTTTTGCAAATTCAGCCATTTCAAATCTATTACAATAAAGATTATCTAAAGCCACTGGAAATGCATTGCCTCCAGGAATGCAGTTACAACCAGGATCAGTTTGATTTAAAAATCCCGGTTCTTTTTCTGTTGTTCTATAGGGAACAGGTAACCCTGCAACATGACAGGAAACCTTTGCTCTTATTTTATTTAGTAATTTCATTGTCATCTTTGGTCCCCTAAAACAATTTAAACCTACTACATCCGCTCCGTTATCTTCTAAAATTTTGCATGCATCTTCAGGAGTATAACCGTCTCTAGTTTTGTCACCTTTTTTGATGGAAAGATTAGATACTGCAATTAAGCCAACATCCTTAATAGTTTTAAGTGCGATTTTTGCCTCTTCAAGCCAAGTAATTGTTTCAGCAATAATAAAGTCTACTCCAGCTTCTTTAGCCCATGCGACTTGTTCTTCAAACATTTTTTGACATTCAATATTAGTTTTTTTATCGTTGGGATCATAAATATTTGTATTTGCTACATCTCCACAAACTAATAAATCTAAATCTTTAAATTCATTCCTAGCATCTTTTGCAATTTTTAAAGCATTTTTTTGAAGGGATTCAAGAAGATGTTCTTTTCCAATTATTCTTAATTTTTCTCTATGGCCATAGTAAGTAAATGCTTGCACTATATCAGAGCCTGCTCTAATAAATTCTCTATGCAATTGCGAAACTACTTCTGGATGTTCTAAAACCACTTCTGGAACAAAAGCTCCTGCCTGTAAATATCCCCTTCTCTCCATTGCAAAAAGATAACCTTCCGCACAAAGAACCGGACCTTCATCAAGCCTACTTATTAAATTTTTACTCATGTTATATTATAGAAACAAAATAAAACTAATCATATTTTGTTTGAATTGAAAACAAAATTGTTTAACATTAATTGGTTAATTTTAAACCATGAAAAAGGAAGTAATAAGCAAACTTGATATTTACAAAATCAAGAAACCAGAAGAATTATTGAAATATTATCAAGATTGGACAGATAATAATAAATACAACAAAGACATGGTGGATTGGAATTATACTGCTCCACAAGAAACAGTGTCTGTTCTTAGAAAATATACTTTAAACAAAAATTCTAAAATATTGGATGCGGGTTGTGGTACTGGCCTCGTGGGCATTGAATTAAAAAAATATGATTATTCAAATATTGAGGGGGTTGATTTTTCTCAAAGCATGTTGGATCTTATACCTCAAAACATTTATCAAAAAATTGAAAAAATTGATTTGAATAAACCTCTTAAATTTAAAAATAATATATATGATGTAGTGATGTGTGTTGGCACTTTCACTTATGGACATGTCAAACCTCATGCCTTGGATGAAATCATCAGGATAACTAAGAATAAAGGTTTGATTTGTTTTACAATAAATGAAGGAATATATGAAGAATATGGTTTTGATAAAAAAATAAAAGAATTAACAAACAATAAATTATGGAACGTAAAAGAATTTTTCAAATCGAATTATATAACTACTAAAGATGTAGAAGCTTGGTTATGTCTAGCAGAAATAATAAAATAATAAGTTGCCTCTGTGGTGGTATAAAACTCAAGGTCAATGGACCACTGCGCCATGTTTCAAATTGCCATTGTTTTCAATGCATGAAAACACATGGTAATTATGCTGCTTATACGGCTGCTAAAGAAAAGGATGTCATTTTTCTAAAAAAAGGAACATTAAAATGGTTTAGGTCTTCTAAAAAAGCTAAAAGAGGATTTTGCAAAAAATGCGGTGCTAGTATTTTTTTTAAATTCTTTGGAAATGATACAATTTCTATTTCAGCTGGAATGTTCAATAATCCAACAAAATTAAAAACAAAAATGAATATTTTTATAAAAGGAAAGCTAGATTATTACAAACTTGATAAAAAATTACCAAAGTTTAATCGTTATTCCTGATAACTTAAATTCCTTTATACCCATCCTCCAGACAAGCATCTGTAATACTATGATACAAAGATTCCCCAAAACTTCTAAGTGCAAAAATTCTAAATGTTTCAGGATTCTCATTAATCATATCGATAGTTATAGTGATTCCATGAAAAACGGAATTGGCACAATTATTTGCTTTAAATTCGTTTATGTTTATTGGACAACCTTTCTTTAAAACCTCTTTTGAGTTATTTCCTTTTAATTCAATAATAGCTCTTGAATGTGATAGGTCCGTTACAGCAAAATTTTTATTATCACAAATTTTTTGAACTGAATTCAAAATGTCTTTTTTTGTTGATACTAAGAGCCAATTACTGGGACCGCTCCAAAGAATTCTTGTATCTTTATTTGAATTTACTTGCATGGCAGTTTCAGGAAATTTTAAATTTTCCAGATTTAATGAGGCAATTTGTAGAGTCGATTTCTTGTAATGAACTATTTGAATGATTTGTAAGTGTTTTACCTCAGATACACTTATCAATTCATTTTCATTTTTTTCTTGATGATCTCCAAATAATCCTCTTTTATGTATATTTTCCAAAGCTGATATAGCGGTCATGATCTTACACGTTCTCCTTTCGGATCCACATAGTGTGATGAAACAATTTCAACTGGAATAGTTTTATTTTGAAGTGGAGAAAATGCATAAAGTTTTTCTCCTATCATATTTTTTCCATTTTGAAGTATCGCTAAAGCAAAGGGATTATTATACTCAACACTCCAGCATGACGAAGATATGTGACCTAATTTTGGATTTGGTAATTTTGCTTTAGCATCTTTAACCAAGTGAGAACCCTCGGGTATTATTGTTTTTTTATCAATTGGAACTAGTCCAACTACTTTTTGTCTGTTTGATGATGTAAATGCCTTTCTATTTAAAGATCGCTTACCCACAAAGTCTTTTTTTTTACTCACTAATCCTTCAAGGGACACATCGTAAGGTATAGTTCTTCCATCCAATTCAGGTCCAGCTACATGTCCCATTTCAATTCTTAAATTTGATAAAGCTTCTGTTCCATATGGTTGAATATTAAATTGCTGACCCTGCTCAATAGTTTTTTCCCACATAAAAGTTCCAAAATTTGAAGCTATATTAATTTCGTAAGCTAGCTCTCCCGAAAAAGAAATTCTAAAAATTCTAGCCGGTATGCCAAATAAATCGGCTTCCATATATCCCATAAATGGCAAGCCTTCGTTTGATATATTTTTGTTAGGAAATAATTTGCTTAAAAGTTCTCTTGATTTGGGACCAGCAATTGCAGCTCCCGCCCATTGTTCTGTGGTTGATACAACATTTACGTTTAACTCAGGCCAAACAACTTGCAAATAATATTCTAAATGAGACAAGACAGTTGGTGCTTGGGCTGTTGTTGTAGTCATGTGATAATGATTTTCGGAAATCCTGGTTGTTGTTCCGTCGTCAAAAACAATTCCATCTTCTCTCAACATAACTCCATATCTTGCTTTACCTATTGGCAATTTAAGCCAGGCATTTGTATACACTCTATTTAAAAATTCAGCTGTGTCCGGCCCTTTAATATCAATTTTACCTAAAGAGGTAACATCGCATATGCCTACTTTTTTTCTAACATTTACAGATTCTCTTGTTGAAGCTTGTTGTATCGTTTCATTACCAATCTGATAATATCGAGGTCTTAACCACATCCCTGCATCAACAAAAACTGCATTATGTTTTATATGCCAATCATGCATTGGGGATTTTCTTGTAGGTTTGTAATGTTTTCCAACTTCTCTACCGACAATTGCTCCTATGGTAACAGGAGTATAAGGTGGTCTAAAAGTTGTATGTCCGACTTCAGGAACAATTTTTTTTTCAACATCTGATACTAACTGTAGTCCATTTAAGTTACTTGTTTTTCCTTGATCTGTTGCCATGCCTAACGTTGTATATCTCTTTACATGCTCAATTGATCTGTAACCTTCTCTTAAGGCTAGCTCAATATCAGATACCGCAACATCATTTTGAAAATCTACAAATCTTTTATAATTTTTATTTTTTGGAAGAGGCATACACCAAAATTTATCGTGTTTTCCATATTTGCGTTCAACCACTTTTGGTACAGATAATTTAGTATCTTTTTTATTTATTTTTTTTGAAAGTTCATAACCGGTATCAAATCCTTTTGTCAAAGATTCTTCTAAAGTAAATGAACCGTTAGCAGACCCCACTGCAGTTTCATGTTGTTTAGTTTGATTAGGTACAAAGGCATCGAGCTCTTCATTAAATTTTAGTTTATTCCCAGATTGAGAGGACAAATGAACTGTAGGCGTCCAAAATCCCGAAACACAAATACAATCACAATTTATTGTTTCAGTTTTTTTCATAACCCGTCTTGTCTACCTTTAATTTTCCAATTTCTGCAGCTTTTACTTTTTTATAGCCTTTAGCGGCAATGACTGCATGAGAAAATCTTATTTCAATGTTCTGCTCTTTGACTTCATTAACTACTGGGCTTGTACTGCCAGATCTTGTATCTAAAATAATTGGATTAATTCCATTTTTTTTAAATTCAATTGCTGTATCATATGCACTATCATTATTAGTAAATATTATAGGTTTTTTTCCAATTAATACTCCATACAGTTTAATATATTCCTTTGCAGCTGATGCTAAAATAACTCCGGGTGTATCATTATTTCCAAATACCAAAGGCCTTTCTATGGATCCTGTTGAGATAACAACTTCTTTTGCTCTGATATACCAAAGTTTCTGTCTTGGAGTATATGGTTTAACATGTTCTAAATGATCACTTACTTTTTCAAACATAACAAGCATATTATGATCATAGTAGCCAAAAACTTGTGACCTATTTTTAACAATTACATTTGGCATCTGCTTCAATTCTTTGACTATATCCTCTGCCCATTCTTTGCCTGTTTGATTTCCAATGTTAACATCGTCTGTTAATAATGATCCTCCAAAACGTGGTTTATCTTCGGCTAAAATAACTCTAGCTCCATTTTTGGCCGCTGCATAAGCGCTTGATAAACCTGATGGACCTGAACCAGCAACTAGAACATCACAATATTCATATTTGTGTTCATATCTTGCGGTATCTGGTTTTGGTGAAGCCACACCCAAACCTGCTGTTTTTCTAATCATTGGCTCATAAACTCTATACCAAAAACTTTTAGGCCACATAAAGGTTTTGTAATAAAAACCTGCAGGAAAAAATCTACTTAGAAAATTGTTTATAGCTCCTATATCAAAATTAACTGATGGCCAACAATTTTGGCTTTTTGCCACCAAGCCCTCCACAAGTTCCAATTCTGTGGCATTAACATTGGGTTCTGTTTTATCTCCCTCATAAAGTTGTACTTTTGCATTAGGTTCATCTACACCTGCACCAAAAAAACCTCTAGGTCTATGATATTTAAAACTTCTTCCAACTAAATGAATTCCATTAGCTAACAATGCAGAAGCTAAAGTATCTCCTTCATAACCAAAATATTTTTTTCCATTAAAGTGAAATGATATTATTTTGTTTCTGTTTAGTAATCCTAAATTTGGTAAGCGAAATTAATAAAGGAACTAATGATGAAATATATTAAGAAGTTATTATTTTCTGCATTGTTAGCATTAGGCATTACATCATTTAGTGTAACAGCGAATGCAGCGTGTGGAAAAATTGTTATGGCAGATATGAATTGGGCATCTGCTAATTTAATGGCAAATGTTGACAAGATAATACTTGAAAAAGCTTTTGGTTGTGAAGTTGAATTAATTGCAGGTGCAACTATGCCGACATTTACATCTATGAATGAAAAAGGTGCTCCCGATGTTGCCGCTGAACAATGGGCAAATGCAGTAGCCAATCCTTTAGCAAAAGCTGTAGAAGAAGGTCGTTTACATATTGCAAACAAGGCGCCAATCACAGGTCTTGGTGAAGGTTGGTGGGTTACACCTGGTACTCTTAAAAGACATCCAGAATTAAAAACAGCTTTGGATATTTTAGACCATCCAGAATTGTTTCCTTACGCAGAAGATCCTTCAAAAGGTGCATTTGTTGGTTGCCCAGCAGGTTGGGGTTGCCAGTTAGCGAATGCTAATCTTTATAGAGCTTTTGAAATGGAAAAAAAGGGCTGGGTATTAGTTGATCCAGGTTCTGCAGCAGGACTTGATGGTTCAATAGCTAAAGCAGCAGAAGGAGATAAAAACTGGTTTGGTTACTATTGGAGTCCAACTTCAATTATTGGTAAATATAATATGCAGCCAGTAGATTTTGGTGTGGAATTTGCAGGAAGTGAAAATTGGGATGGTTGTATAGTTAAACCTGAACAAGAGTGTGCAGATCCAAAACCATCTGCTTGGACAAAGTCAGAGGTAAATACAGTGGTTACAGATAATTTCAAAAAAACTGCTGGAAAATACGCTATGAAATTTTTATCTAGACGTACATATCCTGGCGCTATTATGAATGAGATGCTTGTTTATATGGCAGATAACCAAGCTGACGGTGCAGATACAGCTATTGAATTTTTGAAAAAACATGAAGCAGTCTGGACTAAATGGCTTTCAGGAGCACAAGCAAATAAGGTCAGAACTGGTATTTAATAACTAGTTTAAATTAATGAACCCACTAATAAAAATTATTAGTGGGTTCATATTGTTTTATTTCATATAGGTAGAAATGGATTTTTTTGACCAATTTCCTGTAATGGAGCAACAAGAGTTGCGAGATTTCAAAAAGGGAATAGATCTAGCATTTAGGACTTTTGCTCGAACATATGGGGATGCAATCGAATCTTTTTTTGAACCATTGTTATTTTTTTTAGTATGGTTGGAAAAATTATTAACCAATTCACCTTGGCCGATGATAATTCTAGTACTAGCTGGTTTGGCTTGGATAGCCTCAAGAAGTATATTACTTGTCATTGGTACAATTATTTCTTTTTTGATGATCGGCTACTTTGGAATGTGGAAAGATACAATGTCCACGGTTGCCATTATTACCGTAGCAACTCTAGTATGTTTAGCTGCTGGGATACCTATGGGAATATTGATGGCCCGCTCAAATAGAATACAGGCAGCATTTTTGCCAGTTTTAGATATGATGCAAACTATTCCAAGCTTTGTATATTTAATACCTATTTTGATGCTGCTTGGCATAGGTAAAGTGCCAGGTTTAATTGCTGTTTGCATTTATGCTATTCCACCAATTATACGCTTAACTAATCTTGGGATCCGTGAAGTAGACAAAGAGGCTTTAGAAGCTGTAGATTCTTTTGGAGCTACAACTTGGCAAAGATTAACCAAAGTACAAATTCCACTGGCACTTCCAACTATTTTTGCTGGAGTAAACCAAACCATTATGATGGCGCTAGCGATGGTTGTAATTGCTTCTATGATAGGCGTCAGAGGACTTGGTGTTCCTATTTTGCGAGCTATTTCAAATCAATATCTTGCACTCGGTTTAATGAATGGTTTAGCCATAGTAGCACTAGCTATTATTTTTGACAGAATTTCTCAACATTACGGGAAGAGAATTCAAAAACACCGTGAAGGAAGAAATTTATGAGTGTTGTTAAAATTAAAATTGAGTCCTTATATAAAATTTTTGGAACAAATCCTAAAATGGGATTGGAACACGTCAAGAATGGCGTTGGCAAAGATGAATTACTATCGAAATATTCCCATGTTCTTGGACTACAAGATATAAATTTGAATGTTCAGGAAAAAAGTATTCAAGTAATTATGGGTTTATCTGGATCTGGAAAGTCAACTTTGATTAGGCACATCAATAGACTTATAGAACCTACTGCTGGAAAAATCACAGTCGAAGATCAAGATGTAATGGCTTATGACAAAAATGCATTAAGAAATTTTAGAAGACTAAAAACAGCAATGGTTTTTCAAAGATTTGCTTTAATGCCACATATGACCGTTATTAAAAATGTTTCTCTGGGATTAGACATGCAGGGTTTTAAACCAGAAGAAGCAAAAGAAAAAGCATCTAAATGGATTGAAAAAGTAGGTTTAAGTGGTTACGAAGAAAAATACCCTCAGCATTTATCAGGAGGAATGCAGCAGCGAGTGGGACTTGCTAGAGCTCTTACCAATGATGCTGATATTTTGTTAATGGATGAAGCATTCAGTGCTTTGGATCCATTAATAAGGAAAGATATGCAGGATATTTTATTGGGGCTTCAATCAGAATTACATAAAACGGTAGTTTTTATAACGCACGACTTAGACGAAGCTCTTAAAATTGGCGATAGAATAGCTATTCTGAAAGATGGAAAGATGGACCAAGATGATTTGCCAGCTGATATATTATTAAATCCAAAAACTGATTACGTAAAAAAATTTGTGGAAGATGTTAACCGATCTCGCGTTTTGAAAGCAAAGCATATTATGCAAAGATTAAATGGAGAAGATATATCTAAAGCAATTAAAGTTAATGAAAATGATTTTATTGAAAAGTTTATAGATAGAGTAGTCGAAGAAAAACCGGAAATGATTGTTGTTCAAGATAAACAAAATAAGAATGTTGGCTGTATTTCTTCAAAAAGACTTTCCGAAATTCTAAAAAAATAGTTTATATTCATTTAATATGAAGCAAACGATTAATTATCGAATAGATAATCTGCAATATTGTAATTGGTCTAGAGAAATATTTCAGATTAATAATGAAGCAATATTAGATGCCGTTCATGTAACCATAGCTTACCATGAAGATTTTGATGAAGTTAAAAAGAATGTAGAAACTTGGAATAAATACTTTCAAGAGTACAAAAATTTAATTGTTCACGGAAAAACATTTCAAGATATTGAAAGAGCTCATCAAGAAAAGAAAACAGCAATCTTTTTTGGTTTCCAAAACTGTTCTCCAATAGAAGATGATATTGGTTTAGTTGAATCTGTTCATAAAATGGGAGCAAGATTTATGCAACTTACTTATAATAATCAATCATTATTGGCGACAGGTTGTTACGAAAAAACTGATAGTGGAGTCACAAGAATGGGTAAGGAAGTTATCAAAGAGATGAATAGACTAGGAGTGGTTATCGACATGTCACATTCTGCTGAAAAATCTACACTAGATGCAATTGAATTATCGATAAAACCTATTGCAATTACCCATGCAAATCCATCGTTTTGGTTTGCAGCTAAAAGAAATAAATCAAATGAAGTCTTAAAAGAGTTGGCAAAATCTGGGGGAATGCTTGGACTTTCTTTGTATCCACATCATTTAAAAGATACTTCAAACTGTACTTTGGAAAGTTTTTGTGAAATGGCAGCACAAACTGCAGAACTCATGGGAATTAAACATATTGGGATTGGATCTGATCTTTGTTTAAAACAACCTAATAATGTTGTTGAGTGGATGAGAAATGGAACCTGGACAAAAACAAAAGATTATGGAGAAGGCAGCTCGAACAATCCACATTTTCCAAAACAACCAAAATGGTTTGAAGATGCTAGAGGTTTTAATAATTTAGAAAAAGGTTTAAAGAAGGCTGGGTTTCAAGAAACCGAGGTAAATGACATACTGGGGAATAATTGGTATAATTTTTATCGAGGTATAAACAATTGAATAAGCCTAATATAAAACTTCGAGATCCTTCAATCTTGATGAAGTTATCAAGACTTGGTTCATTCCATCAATCTAAATTATCATTTCTTAGAAGTTTTATAAGAGAATTTAAAAAGTGGAATTATAAAAGAAATTTATTTGATCTTGATAAAAATGGTTATGGTACTGCGGTATATTCATTTGAAAAAAATGGAAGAAATTATTCATTAATTTGTTTTGCACAACATATCGAGCCTCACGAAAGATCAGACAGGGTGATTGCCACAAAATGGGATGCAGCATTTGTTTTACATGATGGGGTTCCAACAGAGGAAGATATAGCTCGTCTTAGAGACAACGTTCCTAAACAAGAAATAGGGAGAGTATCTTATAAGGAGCTTACATTATCCAGAGCAAATAAATCCGTAAGGGCATTTGAACATGTGGTAAAATCATTAAGTCAGGGTAATCAACCCAATAAAGATTTATTAAGTAAGGTTGGATATTTATACCGAACAACAGCAGTTTATGGATCAGGAAAATTTGGACTTGCTGACCGCTTTAGGATTAAAGATAGAAAAGAAATTTACGGACCTTTTAGATTGGAAATGATGTTAGTTTATTTGGTTCGCCAGTTTACTTTTGATCAGGTAAATCATATTGCAAAATCTAAGAATCCAAACAATGCAATTACACTTGATGAAGATATTGCAAGAAACTTAGGAATTGGAAATTCAACAGGTTTAGGGATGGCACCTTTTATTGTTAATCATCCGACATTATTGCATAATTGGATTTATTGTAGAGAAAAAGCATTAAAAGATATTAGATCTATTAAAGACGTTAAAATTGATGATTTTAATTTTTTTAAAGATTGTTTTAATAAATCAAGACTGAGCATGGATACATGGTTAACAGACAGCCAGTACCAGATTAATAAAATTAAAGCCTTAAAATCTGATTTAAGTAAATTTACTCAATATCTAGAAAATAAATGTTCGATTAAAATTAATTATTTGTGGAATAAAATTTATGTCTGGAATGAGAATAATCTTGGAGAAGAATGTATTGAATACATTGTATCTATGATGATGGAGCCTTATGATAAGATTATTGATCCATTAATTAATGAAATGAGTTCAGAAGAAGAGAAGTACTTCAATATTCCTACAGATAGAAAAGTATCTGAACTTAAAGCAATTCTTGAAAATAATTATAAATCAATTATTAAAATTGATTTTAACGAAAAAAATAATACTGCAAATTTCTGGTTTATATCCAAAAATAAAGAAGAACCTAGAGTGGCCAACAGATATGAGGAACATGGTTCAGAATTGGAACAACCATTAGCAATTGCAAGAGATACTAAACTACTTTATGAAAGATTGGTAAAAGCAAAACCAACAGAGACTGTTGCTGAATTTTTATTTAATAATGAGGACGTAAGACACGTTGTTAGAAGAGCTTTCATTGTTGAAAAATTTCCATATTCTGAAATTCAAGACAATACAATTGACGCTTCATTAGTACCAATTGATATGCTTCGGTTAAAACTTTCTTTTTTTGGAGCTGTTAAATTTGATCCTAGATCCGATAAATGGCTTAGGATAAATATGTATCAAGGGGCACCATTGCCTCATGAAATGAAATTTTCAAGTGATACCTGGGTTTATAATTCACTTCATTAATTATGCAGTCGTTCAGCGAAATTGACACAACATCTAAACGGGCTTCTAAAGCAGCAGGATTTGCTTGGGGTATAGCAGAAGAAGTTGGAAAAAACATGAGAAATTTAGAGATGTTTGGATTACCAGGTGTAAAGAATTTAAATTTGTATCTTCAAAAAATTAAAGAAAATCCTACAGAAAAACCAAAAAAAAATAGAAAAAGAAAATAAACCCCAAGCGAAAGAATTTTGCCCAATTCACTGTGGAACTATTTTTTTAGATAATTGCAAAATATTGGAGAGTTTAAAAACGATTAAATTTAAAAATGTAAGCTATCCTTTGTTATTTTTACCATTTATTAGTAGAGCTTCTGAGATAGTTGGAAAAAAAATATCAGTTCAATATGAGAAAAACAATTTTTTACTAAATTTTGATAAAACTATTTATGCTAAAAATATTAAAAATAGTGAAGTAGTTTCTTTAGCAAAAGAAGTTTCTATCGAATTTTTAGAAAACAGTAATTCATTTTCAATTCAAG
Source organism: alpha proteobacterium SCGC AAA288-E13 (assembly GCA_000504605.1). The sequence continues at coordinate 5,326 of AZHQ01000015.1, read as the reverse complement.
AATGGAAAGAGCTTTACAAGCTTTCAGAAAAAACATTTGTTAAAGAAACAGAAAGTTCTAAAACGGTTGGGGCGGGAGCTGGTTTAACGGATAACGATTGAATCTTATTAGTTTAAATTTTAGAACTGTTCGGTTTCGGTTGAATCTTTCATTGCTGTTGTGGAACTTTCGCCTGAACTAATCGTATTTGATACAGCATCAAAGTATGTAGTGCCGACTTCTTTTTGATGTTTAGTAGCGGTATAACCATCACTTTCACTAGCAAATTCTTGTTGCTGCAAAGCTGAATAAGCAGTCATTCCATTATTTTTATATTTTCTTGCTAAATCAAAAACCGCATAATTTTGAGCATGGAATCCTGCAAGAGTTATAAATTGAAATTTATAACCCATTCTACCAATTTCTATCTGAAAGTTTTTTATTTCATTGTCTGATAAATTTTTTTTCCAATTAAATGATGGCGAACAGTTATAAGCTAGTAGTTTACCTGGAAACTTATCATGAATTGCTTCTGCAAAAGTAGAAGCTTCTTTCAAGTCAGGTTTAGCTGTTTCGCACCAAATCAAATCACTGTAAGGAGCATAAGCTAGACCTCTAGAAATGGCTTGGTCTAAACCTTCCTTCACATAATGAAATCCTTCAGGAGATCGTTTTCCAGTTAAAAAAGGTTTATCATTTTTATCAAAATCATTGGTAATTAATTTTGCTGCATTTGCATCAGTTCTGGCTAAAATTATTAGAGTAACACCCATCACATCAGCTGCAAGTCTTGCGGATTTTAAATTTCTGACCATTGTTTGCGTTGGTACTAAAACTTTTCCACCCATATGACCACATTTTTTTTCTGAAGCAAGTTGATCTTCAAAATGAACTCCAGCAGCTCCGGCTTTTATAAATTTTTTCGTTAATTCAAATACATTTAGTGGACCGCCAAATCCAGCTTCTCCATCAGCGATAATTGGCATATGGAAATCCATTTTATCTTTATTATCAATTTTTCCTTCGACAATTTCCATATGTTGAATTTGATCCGCTCTTATCAAAGCATTGTTCATTGCTTCAACCAATTTAGGAGCGCTATCATAAGGATATAAACTTTGATCAGGATACATTTCACCAGCGCTATTTGCATCCGCGGCAACCTGCCATCCACTTAAATAAATTGCTTTTAAACCTGCCTTAGCATGTTGAACTGCTTGATTTCCTGACAATGATCCTAGCGTATTTACGTATGGTTCAGAATTTAATAACTTCCAAAGTTTTTGTGATTGATTCTTACAGAGAGTATATTCAATATTAAAAGTACCTCTTAACTTTTCTACCTCTTGTTCTGTGTAATCTCTTTTAATCCCAGCAAATCTTTTTAGATCATACGAAACATTAGCAGTGCTAGTTTTTGTTCCCATAATAATGAAACTTGTAAAATATTACCGATTTACTTATTGGATCTGGTTTGACTCTTCTTCTATGTTATTCATACCAGCGCTTCCCCAGTCCTGATCATCTTCTCGGACATACACGCCATGTTCTGAAAACTGACTATTTTGCTGTGTTTTTTCCTTACCACCATGCGGATTTTTTTTATTGTTCATAAATTTACTATATTTACAAAAAACTATGTATTCAATATTTTTCTTGATTTTAGTTATAAATTGGTAAATATTTGTAAATAAATAATTTACTATTTGTAAATATTGTAAATATGTCTCAAATAGACTTGCAAATTGGCCACAAAATTAAGACCAGGAGGAGAAAACTTGGAATAACACAAGTCGATTTATCAAAAAAATTATCTATTTCTCCAAGTTATCTGAATTTAATTGAAAGTGGCAAACGCAAAATTAACGTAGATCTCCTGTTAAAGTTGGCCAACGAATTGAATATTGAAATATCTGATATTTCAAAAAAAAACAGATACAAATCTTTATCAAAATTTAATGGACTTATTAGGAGATAATTTGTTTGAAGATTTAGATATTACAAATTTTGATATTAAGGAAATTGTTAATACGAACCCATTAATAGCTAAGGCCTTGGTAAAACTTGGCGATAATTATAAGAAAAAAAATCAGGACATAGTCAGTAAAGTAGAAAACATATCGGGCAAATTCATCGACAATCAAAAAAATTCATTTCCTGGAGAAGTTGTTTCAGATTTTATACAGGAAAATGAAAATTACTTTCCAAAATTAGAGGAATTTGCAAATAAAATATTCTCTGAAATTCAAAACAATAATCGAACTAGTTATTTATCCATATGCGAATACCTATTAAAAAAACATAAGATTGAAGTTAAGGATGTAATTCCAGATGAAAAAAAACCTTTTACAAAAAAATTTGACCCAATTAAAAAAACTTTTCTTCTTTCTGATTATTTGACATTTGCAACAAAAAAACTTCATGCAGCTGCACAAATTGCTCATTTGGAGGCAAATGATATTCTTGATGAATATTTAGATACTTTCAAATTTCCTTCCGAAGAATCTAGAAAATTATCAAAAGTTGCGTTACTCAATTATACTGCGGCTGCAATTTTAATGCCTTACAAACTTTTTTATAAAGAATGTAAGGAACAACGATATGATTTTGAGCTTTTACAAAATACTTTTGCTACTTCTTTTGAGCAAGTGGCCCATAGAGCAACATGCCTACAAGATCCCAATATGAAAGGAATTCCTTTTCATATGTTAAGGGCAGATATAGCCGGAAATATATCAAAACGTTTTTCTTTATCAGGAATTGAAATTCCCCGTTACGGAGGTGCTTGCCCTAGATGGAATATTTATTCAGCTTTTACTGCGCCAGGAAAGGTTCATGCGGCAGTATCAAAAATGCCCGATGGTGAAAAATATGTTTGTATTGCGAGAACGGTTGAAAAAGGAATTGCAAAACATGGAATGTTTAAAAGTTTATTATCAGTAGGATTAGGTTGTCAGATAAAATACGCAAAAGATTTTGTTTATACTGACTCTTTAAACTTAAATGACGAAAACACCGTAACTCCTATTGGTGTTAATTGTAGAACCTGCGATCGCATGGACTGCCAGCAAAGGGCATTTCCTCCTCTTCACAAAAAATTTGATATTGATCTTAATAAAAGAGGCATATCAGTTTATGTTGCGGATTAATTTTTGTTTGCAAAAGTTAAAAGAAAGGATATTTTCATACTGTGTTAGATAAAAAAAAATTTTATATTAATGGACAATGGGTCGCTCCAAAAAACTCGGGAGAAATTCAAGTAATAGATCCTGCCACTGAGAAAAATTGCGCAGTTATATCATTAGGAAGTGCTGATGATGTTAATACAGCAGTTATTGCTGCAAAAAAAGCTTTTGAAAGTTGGGGATTTTCGTCAAAAGAAGAAAGAGTTGAATTGTTGGAAAAACTTTATGTGGTTTACAAAAAAAGATGGGCTGAAATAGCGGAAGCCATTACTTTAGAAATGGGAGCTCCAAAAGACTTTTCATTACAACTCCAGACAGGAACTGGTGCAAGTCATATAAAATCTTTTACTGGATATTTAAAAGAATTTAAATTTGAGAAAATCCTTGGTGAACATGCAAAAAACCAAAATATTTTATATGAACCAAAAGGAGTTTGTGCGCTTATTACTCCTTGGAATTGGCCAATGAACCAGGTTTGTCTTAAAGTGATACCTGCGCTTGCGGTTGGATGTACGATGGTGTTAAAACCATCTGAGCTAGCTCCCTTATCATCAATGATTCTCGCAGAAATGATTGATGAAGTAAAATTTCCAGCAGGTGTATTTAATTTAGTTAATGGAGATGGAGCAACTACAGGAAATGCCTTAACTAGTCACCCTGATATAAATATGATTTCATTTACAGGCTCTACTAGAGCAGGTGCATTAATTTCTCAAAACGCGGCAAAAGATTTTAAAAGAATAAGTTTAGAGTTGGGAGGCAAGGGAGCAAATATTGTCTTTAAAGATGCTGATCCTGAAGCTATTGAAAGAGGAGCTTTAAGATGCTTTAGAAACTCAGGGCAATCTTGTAATGCACCAACTCGTATGTTAGTTGAGAAATCTATGTATAGTGAAGCAGTTGAAAGAGTGAAAAAATTTGCCAATGAAACGAAAGTTGACGACCCTTCAAAAGAAGGTAATCACATAGGTCCGGTAGTATCAGAAACACAATTTAATAAAATTCAGACATTAATTAAAAAAGGAATAGATGAAGGTGCAAAATTAGTGGCCGGGGGAGCTGGAAAACCAGATGGGTTAGAAAAAGGTTATTTTGTTAAACCTACAGTATTTGCTGACGTAAATAACCAAATGGAAATTGCTAGAACAGAAATATTTGGACCAGTATTATCAATAATGCCTTTTGAAACAGAAGAAGAGGCAATCTCGATTGCAAATGATACTCCTTATGGTCTTACAAATTATATTCAAACCCAAGATCAAAAAAAAGCAAATAGAGTTGCAAGAAAATTAAGATCGGGCATGGTGGATGTTAATGGAGCAGGCATAGCCGTAGATGCTCCATTTGGAGGATACAAACACTCTGGTATTGGTAGAGAAGCTGGAGCCCAAGGTTTAGAAGAATTTTTAGAAGTCAAAACAGTTGGTGGCTGGAAAGATAATTAATTTTTTTTTATTCTTTTTAATTGTTCTTCTCTACCGCAAGCCTTTTTATACATTAAATAATTAATAAAATTTTTCTGATAATAATCTTGGTGATAGTTTTCCGCTGGATAAAACTTTTCGAATTTCCTTACAAATGTCACAACTTTCTTTTCATCAAATTTTTTTTCAATTTTATTGATAGATTTTTCTATTAATTGTTTCTGTAAATTATTTTGGTAGAATGCAACTGTCCTATAACTAGGACCTTTATCGCAAAATTGACCTGCCGCATCAAAAGGATCTATGTTTGACCAATATAAATTTAGCAAGTGTTCAAAATTAATTTCACTTTGGTCATAAATTATTTTCACTGTTTCAAAATGACCAGTATTTTCATAAGTGACTTCTTTATAGGTTGGGTTAGGTAGATTTCCTCCGGAATAGCCTGAAATGACTTCCTGTACACCGTTTGCCTTTTCAAAAGATTCTTCCATACACCAAAAACATCCTCCAGCAAAATATGCATGCTTTATATTTTCAGCATTAACAAAATTTATATTGAAAAAAAATAAAACTAAAATCACGTATAGGAATAGTTTTTTCACTACTCATCAGACATAGGACTATTAATCGGTGATGACATAATAGGTATTAAATATACAAAGCTTGGAATAGTTTGCATCATATCTAAAACTGGCAAAAATGCTGCCTGTATTCTATTTGAGCGGGCCATCAATA
>AZHQ01000014.1 GCA_000504605.1 alpha proteobacterium SCGC AAA288-E13 | reverse complement strand
ATAATCAAGTTTCCAGAAAAAAGAAAAAAAATAAGTTCAGACGACGATGAATTCGAAAGTTGGGACGATGAAGAAGATAAAAATGATCAAAAATAGTGGTTCAGCACCATGACAAATTATATCATTAAGACACATCCCAACGAGATCAAATCCAAGTCCATCTAACTTATTAGCAGCTATGCCTAAGATAGTTTTTGTTCCAATTCCATCTGAAGATGTAACTAGTATTGGATCTTTATATTTACACATTTTTAAATCAAACATTCCTCCGAAACTTCCAATTTTTCCCATTTTACCTGGCCTATTTGTTTTTGAAGATAGGGAAGTTATTTTTTTGATTAGCTTATTAGTAGAAACAACGTCAACACCTGCATCTTTATACACAGTCATAAATAATTTTATTTGTTATAAGAGAATCTTTGAATGATTCTTTGTAACATTTTTTTGTTTATCATTCTATTTTGTAAATTTTATGTATAGGCAAATTCAAGTCATAAATAAATTTAAAACTGGACGTGAAAAAAGTTTACAATCATTTTTTGGGCGTAAGTTAATAAAAAATATTAAAATTTGCGACATCTATAAGTTTAATACTATACAGAGCAAAAAAAATTATCAGCTCGCGTGTGGGTTGCTAATGAATCCAATTTCTCAACAATTATTTACCAATGAAAATATCAATGAGGTTTTAAAAAAATTTGGAAATTTTTCATGGATTTTAGAAATAGGATATTTACCTGGAGTTACAGATAATCTTGGAAATACAGCAACCGAAATTATTTGCGAAGGTCTTGGTCTTAATCGTAATGATTTTAAAATTCATAGTTCTCAAGCATTTTTTTTATCAACAAAAAGCAAATCTGTGATTAATAATATAGCTAATGAATTTTCTAATTCTTTGATTAACAAAGTTGTTTCAAAAAGTTTAAAAGATTTTATCAGAGATATGAATAGTTTATTAGAACAGCCAAAAATTATCTTGAATAGTAAAAGTATTGTGCAATCTGTAAATCTTAATATAGGTGACTCAAATTTAGAAAAGATTGGAAAAGAAGGAATTAAGGATAGAAAAGGTATCCGTAGAGGTACACTTGGTTTAGATATCCAATCACTTAAAATAATTAAAAAATATTTTAAAGACAAGAAAAGAAAACCCAGAGATATTGAAATTGAAACATTGGCTCAAACATGGTCAGAACATTGTAAACATAAGATCTTTTCATCAAAAGTTGATAATTCACAAAAAGGATTATTTGATACTTATATTAGAGGTGCGACCAAAAAAATAATAAATAAAAGAAAAGATAATTTTTGTGTATCTTTATTTTCAGATAATGCCGGTGGCATAAGCTTTGACAAAAATTGGACAGTTTGTCATAAAGTAGAAACTCATAACACCCCGTCAGCACTTGATCCATTTGGTGGCTCGCTTACGGGAATTACAGGTGTTAATAGAGATTGTATAGGTTTTGGCAAAGGAGCTAAACCTATTAGTAATACATATGGTTTTTGTTTTGCTTATCCAAATAAGCGTTATGAATTTTACAGATCAATAAATAGAAAAAATCAACTTTTATCACCAAGATTTATAATAAAAGGAGTAATTGATGGAGTTAAAGTTGGAGGAAACTGTTCGGGAATTCCAACTCCACAGGGCTTTATTTATTTTGACGATGGTTATTCAGCTAAACCTCTAGTTTTTTGTGGCACGGTAGGTCTCATTCCAAAAAAAATAAAAGGTAAATACACTCATATTAAAAAAGCTAGATCTGGAGATACAATTCTTATGATAGGGGGAAGAGTCGGAAAAGATGGTATACATGGAGCGACATTTTCATCAGAAGAATTAGATAAACGAAGTCCCGTTACTGCAGTCCAAATAGGAGATCCAATTACTCAAAAAAAGTTTTCTGATGCAATTATTAAGGAGATCAGAAGTGATAATCTATACAATAGTATAACGGATAATGGTGCCGGAGGACTTTCCTCTTCGGTTGGTGAAATGGCAAAGGAATCTGGTGGATTTATTGTAGATCTTGATCTGGTCCCATTGAAATATCCAGGCTTACAACCTTGGGAAATATGGATTTCAGAATCTCAAGAGAGAATGACCATGTCTGTTTCAGCTAAAAATGAAAAAAAAGTAATTAATTTATTGAATAAAAGAGGTGTTGAGGCAACAGCGATAGGAAAATTTATTAAAGAAAAAAAGGCGATTGTTAGATTTAAAAAAAAGGAAATACTTAGTATAGACATGGATTTTCTTCACGAAGGATATCCAAAAAAAATTCTTAAAAGCAAAAAATTCTTACCAAAAAAAATTAAATCAAATAGTAAAAAAATAATTAATTTTAAAAATGCTTTGTTAAGAATGTTATCAAGCCCCAATATTTGTTCCAAAGAATTTATTAGTTCGCAATATGACCATGAGGTACAAGGTACATCAATTGTTAAGCCACTTCAGGGAAAGGGAAAAGTATTTTCAGATTGTACAGCAATAAAACCTTTATTTGATTCAAAAAGAAGTATTGTAATTTCACAAGGTATTTATCCTAATTATTCTAATCTTGATGCTTATAGTATGGCAGCTTGTAGTATTGATACTGCAATAAGAAATCTAATAGTAACGGGATGTAATTTATCAAATATCGCTCTATTGGATAATTTTTGCTGGTGTAGCCCTGAAGAACCTGAAAAAATTTATCAATTAAAAGAAGCTTTAAGAGCCTGTTATGATTTGTCAACTAATTTCTCTACACCTTTCATTTCTGGCAAAGACAGTATGTATAATGATTTTAACGGCTACAACAAAAGAAATAGAAAAATAAAAATTTCTATTCCACCAACACTATTAATATCTTCTATAGGAATTATTGAAAATTATAATAATTTGTTATCGATAGTACCTAAAGAACAAGGTGATCTCATATATATAATAGGAAAAACAGGTAGTGAAATGGGTGGATCAGAATTTGAAAAAGTTTTTGGTTATGAAAATGGATTAGTTCCACAAGTAAATAATGTTATTGCTAAAAAAAATTATAATGATTTTAATAGAGCAAATCAAAAAAATTTAATTAATTCAGCAATTAGCGTTGGGCTCGGCGGGCTTGCAGTTTCTTTAGCAAAAATGGCAATAGCTTCTCAGATGGGATTAAAAGTGAATTTAAGTAATATACCAAAAATTAATACAAATATAAAAAATAGTTATATACTTTTTTCAGAATCTCAAAGCAGAATTATCATTACCATCAGTCCTTCAAAAAGAAAAAAATTTGAAAAATTATTTTGAAAAAAATCAACTATTGTTAATTGGTAAAGTTGTAAAAAGTAAAAAAATTATCTGCATGATGAAAAAAAAAGAAAAGTTTACAATTAATATTAATTCTTTAGAGGAAAAATACAAAAAGGATTTATTTTCACTATGAAAGTATTAATTTTATCTGGGTATGGAATTAATTGTGAAGACGAAACATTGAACGCCTTTAAAATTGTTGGAATTAAAGGTGATATTGTTCATGTTAATGATTTAATTCAAAGTCCAAAAAAACTCAATAAATTTCAAATTTTGGCATTTCCAGGTGGTTTTTCCTATGGAGACCACACAGGTTCTGGTAATGCGATGGCTCACAAAATTAGAAATAATTTATTAGAACACATTATCAATTTTATTGAGAAAGATAAATTAGCAATAGGTATTTGTAACGGTTGCCAGATATTAGTAAATCTTGGAATAGTTCCGAGCTTAGATGGATATAAAAGAGAAGTTGCTTTGGTAGAGAATGATATAGCAACTTATCAATGTAGGTGGATAAAATTAAAAGTTACTAATCGAAAAAGTCCTTGGTTAAAAAAAATTAAATATTTAAATTTACCGGTAGCACATCAAGAGGGTAAATTTTTGTTAGACAAAAAAATTATGGTGAAATTAAAGAAAGAAAAATTAATAGCATGCAAATATATAGACAATTATGGTTCGTTGGCTAAAGGAAAATTTCCACAAAATCCAAATGGTTCAATAGAGGATATTGCTGGCATTACTAATGCAAAAGGGAATGTGCTAGCGATGATGCCTCATCCTGAAAGAGCAATATACTCTTCACAGAGACCTAATTGGATAAGTCGAAAATGTAAGTTAAAAAATAAGTTGTCATACAAAGAAAAATTATATGCAGATGGTTATAAAATTTTTAAAAATGCTCATAATTATTTTAAATAAACGAATTTAAAATAAAAAAAACTTCAACAATAAATCCTAATATTTTAGTTTGAATAAGGAATTCTGCCAAAAATTTTTTTCACGTAAGGCTCGAATTCTTTTAGGGGTAGCGACTTATAATTTGGATCAAATGATGTTTGATCCCATTTTTCACAAAATTCTGCGGTTACTGGATAATATTTGTGACCTTTGTATTTGTCTCTTTCATTTTTATTGAAACCTAAATGATGAGCATAATAGTACATTTGAAATATTCCATGTTTTTCAACAATCCATGCAGTTTTTTCACTTACATAAGGTTTTAAAATTGCAGCAGCGAATTCGGCATGATTATTTGGTGCAAGTTCATCTCCTATATCATGCAACAAGGCAGCAACAATCATTTCATCAGAAGCATTCTCTTTCAAAGCTCTAGTTGCTGTTTGTAATGAATGTTCAAGACGATTAATTTGATATCCAACAAGACCCGAGGTTAATCCTTGCATTGTTTCAAGAATTCGATCTGCGGTACCTTCAATAAATTTTTTTTCTAATTTATTTAAAAGAAGATAATCTTCTTTTGAGCCTTCCTTCATTTGTTTAAATTTTACTTTTTCCATTACGGGTTTAATTTTTTTGACCACTGCTTAAGAGCGATAACTGTGTAACTTTACTGTTACCTAGATTATCAATCGGTTTAACTGGATAGTCTCCTGTAAAATAATGATCGGTAAGTTGTGGATAAAGATCATTTCTTTTGTCAAAGCCCATAGCTTTATATAATCCCTCTAATGATAAAAATTTTAAGGAATTTGCATTAATAAATTTGCACATTTCTTCAATAGTATAGTTAGCAGCCAACAATTCTTTTTTGGTAGGTGTATCAACCCCATAAAAGTCAGGAAATTTTATTTCTGGACTAGCAATTCTGACATGGACTTCTTTTGCTCCAGCAGCGTATAACATTTTTACTATTTTATGACAGGTTGTTCCTCTTACTAATGAATCATCAATCAAAATTATAGATTTACCTTCTAATGAAGATTTATTTGCGCTTAATTTTAGTTTTACCCCAAGACTTCTTATATTTTGTGTGGGTTCAATAAAAGTTCTTCCCACATAATGATTTCTAATTATCCCTAATTCAAAGCTTTTTCCAGTTTTTTGACTATAACCTATAGCCGCGGGAACCCCTGAATCAGGAACTGGCACAATAATATCAGCATCAACATGAGATTCTTTTGCTAATTCATAACCAAAATTTTTTCTATATTCATAGACACATTTATTATTTAGTACGCTATCCGGTCTTGAAAAATAAATATATTCAAAGACACAAGGTCTACTTTTTTTTTTAGGAAAAGGCTTAATACTTTTTAAATTTTCATTTTCAACAACTACTACTTCACCATTTTCAACTTCTCTAATGAATTTGGCACCAATGATATCCAACGCACAAGTTTCAGAAGCAAATATGTAAGAGTTTTTTAATTTTCCTACAATCAAAGGTCTAATTCCGAACGGATCTCTTGCGGCAATAAGAATATTGTTTGTTAATATTACTAAAGCATAGCCCCCTTGTATTTGAAATAGAGAATCTATAATTCTATCAATCATTGTTTGTCTCTTTGATTTTGCTATAAGCTGAACGATAGTTTCTGTATCAGAAGTGGTATGAAAAATTGTGCCATCTTTTATGAGTTTTTCTCTCAAAGTAATAGCATTTGTAAGATTTCCATTATGTCCAATACTTATTCCTCCACCATGAAGATCTGCAAAAAATGGTTGAATATTTCTTAAAGTTGTTCCACCCGTTGTTGAATAGCGATTGTGTCCCAGCGCAAATTGACCAGGCAACCCTTTTATAACTTTTCCTTTTGTAAAATTATCTCCTACTAAGCCTAATCTTTTTTCTGAATGAAAATTTTTCCCATCAAAAGATACAATTCCGCATCCTTCCTGTCCTCGGTGTTGAAGAGCATGTAATCCTAAGGCAGTTAAAGCAGCGGCATCCAAATTGTTGCTTATTCCAAAAACCCCACATTCTTCTTTTAGTTTAGGATTAAATATTTTCAATTTTTTCCTTTGTATCAATGTAATTTTCTTCATTAGGAAGTATTTCAATTAAAAAATTACTACCATTGTTTACATATGAAAAGGTAAATGATTCCTCAACTTTCATTGGCCATTTTTCGTATGGATGCAACCAATTAACTAGTGAAAATAAAATAACACTCACAATATAACCCTTCAAAAAACCAAATAAAAAACCAAAGAAAGCATCTAATCCACCTAAACCGGAATATTTTATAACTTTATTTATACCTTTGCTAACCAACAAGATAATAAAAATAGCCAACAAAAATACAATAATTCCCAATCCAATATCAACTGCATACTCGGATTTGATGTAATTGTTTGTCCAAGGTTTTAATTTTGGAACGACAATTATTGTTATAATGATAGCTAAAATCCACTTTGAAGTTGAAAGTAAACTCAGCGTAAAGCCTTTTTTCGAACATTGGATTACAGTTAATAAAGTTATTGCTGCGTATATCACATCAAAAAGTGTAAGATAATTAAAAATAACATCAATCATTTCTGATATCTATTTTGGCTTTGTCAAAATTTTAAATAATTAATTAGTTTTACCAAAAGGTTGTATTAATAGAATTAATTTTGGCAAAAGCGTTAAAACTGATATTAAGGCTAACAACATAGCTATTCCAGTAAAAATACCAAAATAAATAGTCGGTATAAAATTTGATAAATACAAAATAGAAAAACCAAAAACAATAGTGATTGAAGTATTTAAAATTGCAACGCCAACAGTAGAATGACATTTTCCAATCGTTTGGTGATAATTTGTATTTTTTCGAAATTCNTCTCTAAATCTATAGATATAATGTATACTATTATCTACAGCTATTCCTATTGTGATTGCCGCAATAGTGATTGTCATCATATCTAATGGTATTCCTAATAATCCAATAATTCCTAATATAAAGAAAGCAGCAATAAAATTTGGTACCACACCAATGAGTGATAAAGTCAAATTTCTAAATAATATTAAAAACATTATAAATATTCCTCCCATTACAAATCCTAGTGTTAAAATTTGAGATTTGAATAAACTTTGTAACAAGTTATTGAATAGAATTAGAACTCCAGCTAATTTAAATTCCTCTTTTTTAAAACCAAGTTTGTTTTCTAAATCAGTATTGATTTTTTTTATTAATTCGTTTCTTCTTAAATTTTCTTTTGAGTCTTTAATTCTTAAATTAATTCTAGCTTCATTGTCTTCTATGGAAATATATGAATCAATAATTTCTGATTTTATTGTATCTGGTAATTTGGTATATAAGATTCCAAGTTCTAAAGTTTCTAATTTTTTACCATCATTTAATTGTTCACCCACTTTGACTATTGAAGAAAAAGACAAAACTTTTCCAACTTCTTCCAAGTTTTCTAGATAATTATGAACAGCATTAATTTTATCAATTTTATCTCTTGTAAACCAATATTTTTGATCATTTTTATCTTCTTCATCGTCCCAACTTTCGAATTCATCGTCGTCTGAACTTATTTTTTTTCTTTTTTCTGGAAACTTGATTATGATGTCTAATGGAGTTGTTCCTCCAAGCTTATCATCGATCAATTTCATTCCTTTGTATATTTCAGTTTTTTCATCGAAATAATTTATGAAACTGTTTTCAACCTCTAGCTTGCTAATTCCTATTGCGCTTAAAATCATTACTATAAAAGTTGTTCCAAAAATTAATTTGGTATTTTTTTGCGCAATTTTACTTAAAGCGTTAGTAATTTTTGATTTGCCTTCATCTTTTATAATTAGTGTATTTTCGGTAATAAAACTTAAAGTTGCTGGCAATAATGTAAATGTAATAATAAAAGAAGTAATTAACCCGAGAGTCATCATCCAACCAAAGTCTATAACAGGTTTAATGTCACTAAAAATTAATGATAAAAAAGCACAGATAGTAGTTAAAACGGTATAGAGAATTGGCCAAAACATTTTTTGTGTAGCTTGTAATATAGCTTCACTATTATTTAATTCTGGATAGTCTCTTCTTAATTGTAGATATCTTACACTTATGTGTATATTCATAGCCATTGTCAGGATAAGCATAAGAGCAATAAAATTTGAAGAAATTACCGTTACTTTCCATCCGAGTAATCCCAGAAGTCCCGTCATTATTAATACAGAAAAAAAACAACTATTTAATGGAATGATTATCCATAAGATTTTTCTAAAAATAAACCAGAGAGTGGCAACAATAAATAAAAATACTCCAGCTCCAAAAACTATTATATCGTTTTTTATAAATGTCATCATGTCATCTGCGATCATAGGAATTCCACCTAAATGTATTTTTGCAAAACTTTTGTAATTTTTAATAATATTTCTAATTTCTAGAATATTTTCGTGATTTTTCTTTTTTAGAGAATCTTTATAAATTTCAAAGTTATTTAAGAAGTTAGAATAATCTTTTTTTTCTTCTGGATTAAGATTTCCAGTTATAGATTTATTATAAAAATAATCTTTTTTTTCAATAAATTCTCTTAATTTATTATCACTTTTTAGATTAACAATTATTCCTGTTGTTTTGCCATCTTTACTTATAATAAATTCTTTAAATATTGGGCTATTAATTATTTCTTTAAATCCTCTTTTTTTATCTACTCCGTAATCTTTAAGCGTTTTATAGTTTTTCAGCCTCTCCATCAAAGATTCATCAGAACTGCTTAGGAGCGGTATATCAAGTATTGTAATTACGTTGTGTACCCATTTTAAATTTTTAATTTCTTCTTTAAGATTTATTAAATTTTGAATTGTATGATCGTTTATAATTTCTTTTTCTGGAGTGTAAGTTAGTACCAAAAAATCCTTGGAACCATATCTTTTTTTCACTTCTCTGAGATAATTTAAGTCGGGATCATTCTCCAATAAAAGAGTGTCAGAGGAAGCATCAAGTTTAAAATCTTTTGAAAAATAACCAAAACTTAACAAAACTAAAAATAGTAATGTCAAAATTAGCTTTGGTTTTTGAATTACAATATTTTGATAAGTTTTCGAGAGCATTTTCTAAATTAAAATATATATTTTAATTTAGTTAGTTTGAATATCTCTAAATTTGGTAAACATGCTTTCAAATTCGACCCTTATGTTACCTGTTGGACCGTGCCTTTGTTTACCAATCATAATTTCGGCAAGAATCGAAATTTCATTCATTTTGGTTTGCCATTCGGCATGTTCGATGGTTGCGGGCCGTGGTTCTTTTCTTTCTAAATAATATGCTTCTCTATAAACAAACATCACAACATCAGCATCTTGCTCTATTGAACCGGACTCTCTTAAATCTGATAATTGAGGTTTTTTATCATCTCTTTGTTCAACAGCTCGAGAGAGTTGAGAGACAGCTAATACTGGTACATTGAGTTCTTTAGCTATAGCTTTAAGACCCTGGGTAATTTCTGAAATTTCTTGAACCCTGCCGTCATTTCTTATGTTTGTTGCTCTCATCAGCTGTATATAATCAACTACCACTAACTCACAACCAAACAATCTTTTTATTCTTCGAGCCCTATTACTTAAAGCAGCAATTGATATTGCTGGGGTTTCGTCAATATAAAGCGGTAATTCGGAAATATTCTTTGAGGTTTCAATAAATTTATCAAATTGTTCCTCAGAAATTTTTCCTCTTCTAATATCATTTGATTTTATTCTAGATTGTTCTGATAAAATTCTTGTTGATAATTGCTCGGAAGACATTTCCAAGGAAAAAAAAGCTACAGAAGATTTTAAACCTTTATTTTGAATATTCTTTGCTGCATGAAATGCTATATTTGTTGCTAATGCGGTTTTTCCCATTGAAGGCCTTCCTCCTATTATAACTAAATCCTGATTGTGTAGTCCTCCCAAGCGATCATCCAAATCAGTTAAGCCCGTGGGAACACCAACAATTCCTTCATCACTTTTGAAAGCTATGGAGGCCATTTCAATAGTCTGATTAAGGGCAACATCAAATTTGATGAATGATTTACTAAACGATCCTTTTTCAGCTAAATCAAATAGTAATTTTTCAGAGTCTTCTATTATTTTTTCACCAGGTAAATCAATATTTTTGTTTGATGCATTATCTATAGTTGTTTCAGAAATTTTTATTAGTTCTCTTCTTACATGCATATCATAAATTATTTTAGCATACTCAATTGTTTGCCTTAAACTTGTGGAAAATTTGGTAATTTTTACCAAATATTCATGTCCTTCAAGTTCAACAAGGTTTTTATCATTTTCAAAATAATTTTTTAAAGTTATTGGATTTGCTAACATTCCTTTAGAAATCAAATTTTCAATAGCTAGAAAGATTTTTTGATGAATAGGATCGTAAAATTTTGTGTGATCAATTATTGGACTTACTTCATCAAATATATCATTAGAAACAAGTATTGAACCAATTACTGATTGTTCTGATTCAATATTATTAGGTAATTCTTTAGGATAGTTCCTGACTAAATCAAATTTGTTTGAAGACATAAACTGCAATATATATCTGTTTTTGCTTCTTTAAAAATAATTATCTAAATTATTTTTTTATGTGAAAAAAGTCTTAACAAAGTCTAAAAATTTAAGATTTTTTCTCTTCCGATTTTTCAACTTCAATAAGAATATTTGCTTGTATCTCTGAATGCAGATTGACAGTAGTTTTAAATACACCAACTGATTTGATTTCTTTTTCTAGGTCAATATTTGATGGTTTGATATCTACATTCTCTCTTTCTTTTATAATTCTTGCTATTTCTGTAGGTTTTATAGATCCATAAAGATCATTATTTTCGGTAACCAGTTTTTGAATTTTGTAGATTTTTTTATTTAATAGTTCAAATTTATTCTTAGCTTCTTTTTTTAATTCTAAATCTTTTTTGTTTAGTTGTTTTTTTTTATTATTAACTATTTCGATATTTTCTTTTGATGCATTAAGAGCCTTTTCAAATTTAATTAGATAATTTCTAGCATATCCTCTTTTAACCTTAACAATATCTCCAATTTTTCCAAGATTTTTAATATTTTCTAATAAAATAACTTGCATAAATTAAATTTAAATCAGAGCTAAAATTCTTGCTCTTTTAATCGATAGTGAGAGTGCTCTTTGTTTTCTTTGAGAAACAGATGTAATTCTAGAAGGTAAAATTTTGCCATTCTCTGATATATATTTTTTTAATAATTTAATATTTTTATAATCAATTTTTGGAGCATTTTTTCCTGTCAAAGGACATTTTTTTTTAAATTGAAATTTTGGAACTTGAAATAAATTTAATTTACTAAAGTTACGTTGATTATTTTTTTTCTTATTTCTTTTAAATTTATTTTTCATTATTCTTTATTCTTCTGTTTTTTTACTTCAATTTTTTATCATTACTAGTTTCTTGTTTAAAATAATTATTATTCAAATCAAATTCTTTTACTCTTATAGTTAAAAATCTTAGTAAATTTTTATCAATTTTTTCATTTTTTTCTAATTCCGAAATGGTTAAGCCGTTTCCTTTAAGTTTAAAGTGTATATAGCAGCCTTTCTTACTATTATTTATTTCATGAGATAAATTAAGAAGTCCCCAATCATCTATTTTTATGATTTCTCCCTCATTTTTTTCAATAATTTTTGAATATTTTGTTTTTAAATCTTCTAACTGACTTTTAGATTGACTTTGCTTAATTATAATTGTGTGTTCGTACAGATTCATTTATTATCTTGTAATCTCATATTTTATTTACAGTATATTTATTACTAATATTAAGAAAAGGTGGTTTTATACTATTTAAACTTCTAATTTACAATATATAAATTACTTTTTAAAATATAAATAATCATATGTTTTCAATAATTTTTCCAGGTCAAGGTTCTCAGTCGGTAGGAATGGCAAATGAATTTTACGAAAAATATTCTCTTGTAAAAGATATATTTTCTGAAGCGGACGAGGCGCTAGGTTTTAATTTAAGCAAAATTATTTTAAATGGGCCGATTTCAGAAATTAATTTAACCGAAAATACACAGCCAGCAATATTTGTCGTTAGTTATTCAATCTTTTCTGTAATGAAAAAGGAATTCAATATTAACTTAAACCAGGCAAATTATTTTGCTGGTCATTCACTTGGAGAATATTCAGCTTTAACCTGTGCTAATGCTTTGCAATTTGAAGAAGGTGTTCGTTTACTAAATCAAAGAGGCAAATTTATGCAAGAAGCGGTACCGTTAGGTGAGGGAGCTATGTTAGCTGTATTAGGTTTAAAAGTAGAAGAAATTTTGGAACAAATAAATTTAATTTCGATAAATGGAACTTGCGAAATAGCCAATGATAACAGTCCAGGTCAAATCGTTGTTAGTGGAGATAAAGATAGTATTCAAGTTTTGCAAGATAGTCTTAAAAAAAAATCTGTACGTGGATTAATTTTGCCTGTAAGTGCACCTTTTCATTGCTCTTTAATGGAAAATGCTGAAAAAAAAATGAGAAAAAAAATTACAGAATCAATATTTAAGGATTCAAATCCACCAATAATATCTAACGTTACCGCTAAAGCAGAAAATAAAGCCAGCAATATTAAGGAGTTATTAATTAAACAGATTACCTCAAGAGTTAAATGGAGGGAAAGTGTAGAATATATGATTAAAAATGGTGTTAATGAATTTATTGAGATTGGACCTGGAAAAATTCTATCAGGTTTAGTAAGGAGAATTAACAAAGACGTAAATATTTTTAATATCAATTCTATTAATGATATAACAAATTATATAAATAAATGATTAGTTTTGAAAATAAGAAAATATTAATTACAGGTGCTACTGGTGGAATAGGCAATGAACTTGTTAAAAAATTTTTACAATTAGGAGGAAATGTCGTAGCCACAGGAACCAAAGCAGAAAAATTGGATATTATAAAGAAAAAATATCCAAATGTGAAAATTCAAAGATTTGATATCTCAGAGCATTCAAGAATTGAAGAATTTATGGACAATGTCGTCTTAGATTTAGGTGGATTAGATGTACTTATTAATAATGCCGGAATAAATAAAGATAACTTATCTATAAGGATGAAAGATGAAGAATGGAAAAAAGTAATTGATGTAAATTTAACTTCTACCTTTTTATTGTGTAAGCATTCAATAAAGATAATGTTAAAAAATAAATTTGGTAGAATTGTAAATATCACTTCAGTTGTAGGCCATTTAGGAAATCTAGGTCAATCAAACTATGCTGCTTCAAAAGCTGGTATTATTGGTATGTCGAAAAGTCTTGCAATTGAATATGCTAAAAAAAATATAACAATCAATTGTGTCTCTCCTGGTTTTATAGTTACAGATATGACAATGAATATTGCTGAAAAAGTAAAGATGTTTTTAACATCAAGAATCCCTATGGGAAAACTTGGATCAGGGGAAGATGTATCAAATTGTGTAGCTTTTTTATCTTCTGACTTAGCTTCCTATGTTACCGGCGAAACATTGCATGTTAATGGTGGCATGTATATGGCTTGACAAAATTTACGATTAATCTATGAAGGTGTTTATTACCAATTTATTGAAGGAATTATATGGCAGACGGCGTATCAAGCAGATTGAAAAAAATAGTTTCTGATCACTTAGGAATTGATGAATCAAAAATTACTGAAGAAGCTAGCTTTATAGATGATTTAGGAGCGGATAGCTTAGATACAGTGGAGTTGGTTATGGCTTTCGAGGAAGAATTTGGTTCTGAAATTTCTGATAGCGAAGCCGAAAAAATATTAACTGTTGGTGATGCAATAAAATTCATAGAAAACAAACTTTAGTTTTATTTGTTCTCTAATTTTTTACTATGAATTCTGATCGTACTGGGATGATGATCGTGATTTCTTCACCTTCTGGAGTGGGTAAAACTACACTAGTTAAATTGTTAGCTGAAAGAAATAACAATTTTGAGATTTCAATTTCAAGTACAACTCGAATACCTAGAAAAAATGAAATCGAAGGTAAAGATTATTACTTTGTTAATGAAGAGAAATTTGACGATCTAGCTAAAACAAAATCTTTCTATGAGTATGCAAGAGTTTTTAATAACTTTTACGGTACGTTAAAAGATCCTGTCATTGAAAATTTATCTCAGGGAAAAGATGTATTGTTCGACATAGATTGGCAAGGATCTGAACAAATAAAAAAACTAAAATTAAAAAATAAATTAATTTCGATATTTATTTTACCACCAAACATTGAAACACATAGAGATAGATTGTTAAATCGTGATATGAAAGATAAACTAATATTAAAAGAAAGGATGAGTCAGTTTAAAAATGATGTGTTACACTGGAAAGAATACGACTATGTCGCAATAAATAATGATTTGGAACAATGTTATCAATTAATTGTGTCAATAATTGATTGTGAAAAGAAAAAAAAAAAGTTTTTATTTGATCAAAATAAAATTAGAGAAAAAATATCCGAATTAATTAATTAAGTTTTCATACTCCTTTGTAATATTAAAATAAATTTCTTTACTTAAGTTTGCTGGCCTTGATTTTAAGTTAATTTTTAATTTATTTAAAACTTCATTATTATTACTAAATAATTTTTTAAATGGTTTGTTGATCATTTTTCTCTTTTGTGAAAAAAAAATTCGCGTAACTGTCTCTAAATTTTTAGCATTTTTAAATTTTACATATTTTATTTCTGGTATAAATGACAAAATACTACTTTCTACTTTTGGTTTTGGTTGAAAGCAATTTTTAGAAACATCAAAATGTTTTGTAATTTTCAATTTCCAATTACTAATTATAGATAACCTGCCGTAATTTTTTGTATTAGTACTAGCAATAATTCTTTCTGCTACATCTTTTTGAAACATTAAAATTAGTTTTTTATACCAGAAATTTCCATTACAATTTAATATCCATTTTATTAGTATTTGAGTAGATATATTGTAGGGTAAATTGCCAAACACAATTAGTTTTTGATTAGACAAATTTTTTTCGTTAATTTTTAGTATATCTTCATTAAAAATGTTTATCGTATCTTTGAACTCTTTTTTTAAATTTTTATAAAGTAAATTATCTTTTTCAATTAAAAATATTTTTCTTGGTTTTCTTTTAATTATTTCTCTTGTTAGATTGCCTGTTCCAGGACCAACTTCTAATATATCATCTTTTTTATTTATGCTTCCGATATCAATAATTTTATTTATAATATTAATATCTGTTAAGAAAATTTGTCCTAAACTCTTTTTTGGTAAAATTTTCACTTTATATAATTAAAAAATTTTATTGATTCAATTAAACTTGATGGATCAGCAATTTTTTTTCCGACAATATCTGCAGCAACACCATGATCTGGAGAAATTCTAATAAATGGAAGACCCAAGGTAATATTAATAGCTTTCCAACCCATTATAGTTTTGATCGGCGTTAATACTTGATCATGATACATTCCTACAACTACATCGTAATTTTTTTGATTTTTTGTTAAAAATAATGTGTCAGCAGAATGTGGACCTGAAATGTTGATATTTTGTTTTTTTAATTTTTTTATTGCAGGTTTAATTATTTTTTTTTCTTCTGAAATTTTTTCATTGGAATAGCAGTGTGGGTTTAAACCTGTAATTGCTATTTTAATTTTTTTTTTAAAATTTTTTTTATAAAAAAAAACAATTTCTCGTATTTGATTTACTATTTTTTCAATATTTAAATTTGATGATATTTTTTTTACAGGAATATGCGTGGTAATAGAAGTGACAGCAAATTTTTTGCTGTAAATCAACATCGCTACTTTATTATAGCATCTAACTTTATAGGCAATAAATTCTGTTATACCATTGAATTTTTTATTTAGTAAAGTTTCTTTTGATATTGGGCCATTTATTATTCCTAAAATTTTATTTTGTTTTAATAAATTTAGACCCACAGAAAAACAATTAAAAATAAATTTATTTGATTTTTTCGAAATTGTTTCAAAAATTTTTTTTTGGTTGTATTTTACATTAATTACAGGAATAGCTGCACTTTTTAGATCTTCTAATTTAAAACTCTTTTCAATTAATTTTAATTTTAGATTAAATTTAAAATATTTTATATGTCTGAGTAGAAGGTTGTAATTTCCAATAACTAACCAGGGCAAGTGTTTAAAATCTTTTTTTTTTATCCAAGATTTAAAAATTATTTCAGATGAAACACTATTAGGCTCTCCAAGAATTATGGCAATTGGTTTAGTCATCAAAATATTTGATTTTAATATTATTCTTAACTTGATTAAAATAATTTGAAGAAAATTGAGTTAATTGGTTATTTTTCTCGATTTCAATTAATTCTTTCATCTTTTTATCAAAATCAATCTTACTTTCTTCAGTTCTTTTGTTTTCAACTTTTATTATTAAAATTCCTCCAGAAACAGGAATGGGTTCAGTTACATTACCTACTTTGGTAATTTTTATATGTTTTAATAAAATTTCAGAAAATTCACTTTCAACGATCCAACCCACTCTACCCCCTTGTTTAGAGTTAGGTGAAGAACTGAATTGAATTGCAGTATTTTCAAATCCCTTTTCTTTTATATTTTCCATTATATCATCTATTGCAATCTGATCATTTGTTTTGGTAATAGCTATTTTTTTTTCAGATTTTTCAGCATCTATAATATTTTTTTTATTATCGTAGGAGGCACTTTCAGCTTCAATTATTATTCCTTTGTGTACTTCAATAACATTGTCTTCTTCTTCAATAATAACGTTGTCTTCTGTTAATACTTTTTCACTTTCTTCATTTAATTTTTTTATTTTTTCATCTTCAATAAATATTTCGTAAACTAGATATTCCTTTCTTTTTTTTTGTTCTGAAATTATTGCTTTCATTTTTTTATCAATTTTTTCTTTATCAATAATAATTTGATTTTTATAAAATTGATAAACCAATTGATTCCATTTCAATTCTAATAAAATTTTTTTTTTAAATTCTTCAAAATTATATTTTTCAAGTTCTAAATATCTTTTAAAATCTTCGATGTTTTGAAATCCGAATCTTAGGAATGTTTGTTCAATTTGTTTATCAATCAGAGCATCTTTTATAATTATATTATCATAATTTGTTAGTGCATTTATTTTTATTTTGTCTTTAATTAATGAATCAGTCGCAATATTTTTAGCTTCTTGACTAGCCAAATTTTTAAATTGTCCTACAGTTATCACACTTAAATATTTAATTTCTCTAACCATATCGTAATTGGTAATAATTTCATTTCCTACCGACATAATTACTTTATTGGTTAATTCTGCTTTTGAACTAGTTAATACAAGTATTGAAAGAAGGATTATAGATTTAAATAATTTGATATTTTTCCTCACTTATTTACCTCTGGTAAAGGGTGCGGATAATTTGCCAAAAGGTATAATTGTTAATGTAAACATTAGATTTTCACTAGGCTCTAAATCGTTATCTGAGTAAAAACTTTTATTATATTCTATTGCTGCTAATAGGCAGTCATTTTCATATTGGTAGCTTATATTATAAAATTCAGTAGCATCAGTAGTAAAGTTTTTACGAGTTTTAAACTTGAAAGCATTTGATTCATTTAATTCTAAAGTTAGACCAGCGTTAATGTAATGGCTATTTCCTATATGGTTATTTTCTTCGAGATATTCAAAGTTTGTGACTAATTTGTTAATTTTAAAAATACCTGAAATTTCATTATAATTTAGATTATTATAGGTTTTATCTAATGAAAATTTGTACTCAACATTGCTGAATTCATTTAAATTATAGTTTAGATTGCCAACTAATTCAGAAGTTTTTTGATTCAAAGAACTTTTTTTAGACATATCGGGATTATCTTTTAAGTTAAAAACTTGACCTAGGGACAAATTGAATTTTTCAAAATCATTTTTTTTATCTTTATAGCTATAATCTGTTCCTAAAGTTAAGCTTGTACCGGTTTCAATTACGTCAATATCACTTAATTTATTTAAAGTGTATAAATTAGACATTTCCAATTTCAAACTACTGTCACTCATATTTCTCATATGACCCGGGGCAGTTCTTAACATTAGTTTTGGTGTTAGGGTTTCCTTACGATTTTCTGATTGTTTTTCTAAAGGTAGAGCACTTAATATTGATACCGCTCCCATAAGTTCAAAATTATTTTTATCGTTTTTATGATCTGAAGTATTTTTTGTCTTATAATTTGAATTTTTTAAATTGCCTTCAAATTTTGTTATGATACCTGAGTTACTGACATAATCTTCTGATTTCCAATTAAAATCATTAACTAATTTTGTCTGCTTTTTGTTAGTTTGGTAATTTTTATAAAAACCTCTGGATTGAAAATTAAGCTCTCCTAGTTGATCTGAAATAGATAATTTATTTTTATAATCATAATTTGGTATTACATATTCATACCTATCATCAGCTTTGCTTAAATTTTCATATACACCCATATTTATGTCCATACTCGAATTATTTTTTAAAAAATTAATTTCTATTGAAGAATTCATCACAGTGTTACTGGTCATTATTTTAGAATCAATATTATGGACTTTAAGATAAGTGTCATTTGATACTTTTTGTAAATTAATTTCAAGTTTGCTTTCGTCAAAGCTTTCAAGATTTAAATCAATATTAGATTGTGCAAAAATATGATTTCTACTACCACCAGTTTTTTTCTCTGAGGTTTTTTTATAACCTTGGTTATAACTAGTATCGATAATTGAATAACTGTTTTTTGTTTTATGTCGATATTCTGATTGAATTATAGGATTCTCATCTACATAAATTATTGGACTTAATGTAGCATCTTTATGTTCTGCTAAAGCGAAATAATAGGGTAAATTAACCCCAGATCCTAGTAATGTAGAATTCAATAAACTTGGTGCTAAGAATCCAGATTGTCTTTTCACAGTTGGATCAGGATGAAAAAATCGAGGAGTATAGAATATAGGAAAATATAAAAGAAAAGGGATTTGAAAATACTGCAATTCAATTCAGTTCTTCACCTAACTCTAAACAAGGGGGTAGAGTGGGTTGGATCGTTGAAAGTGAATTTTCTGAAATTTTATTAAAACATATAAAAATTACCAAAGTAGGTAATGTAACTGAACCCATTCCTGTTTCTGGAGGAATTTTAATAATAAAAGTTGAAAACAAAAGAACTGAAGAAAGTAAGATTGATTTTGATAAAAAGATGAAAGAATTAATTGAAATCGAGAAAAATAACCAATTAACTCAATTTTCTTCAAATTATTTTAATCAAGTTAAGAATAATATTAAAATCAAATATTTTGATGACTAAACCAATTGCCATAATTCTTGGAGAGCCTAATAGTGTTTCATCTGAAATAATTTTTAAATCTTGGATAAAAAAAAAAGATTTTAAACACTTGCCCTGGTTAGTTATTGGAAATTACAACCTTCTACTCAGACATATAAAATATTTTAAATTTAATCTAAAATTAAAATTAATTGAAAAGAGTTTTAAATTAGAAGATCTAAAAAGTGCAGCTATTCCTGTAATTAATGTAAAATACAACCAAAAAAAAATTTTTGAAACAATTTCGAAAAAATCAAATAAATTTATTTTTAATTGTTTTTCTGTGGGTCTAAATTTATTAAAACAAAATAAAATTTTAGGAATA
>AZHQ01000013.1 GCA_000504605.1 alpha proteobacterium SCGC AAA288-E13 | reverse complement strand
TTAAAAAAGGAAAAAAGGACAAATCTCAAAAAAAATTCCATAGATCTAAATGTTCCTTTAGATGGCAAAATTCTAATTATGATTTTTGAAAAACCATCAACAAGAACTAGAATTTCTTTTGATCTTGCGGTTAAACAATTGGGGGGAAAATCATTAATATTAAATCCTGATGAAATTCATTATGGAAGAGGAAATGAAAGTTTGCATGATACTGCAAAAATTTTATCTCAATATGCAGATGTTGTAATGTTAAGGACAGATGCTCATAAAAAGGTAGAAAATTTTTCTAAATATTTAAACATTCCAATTATTAATGGGTTAACTGATTTAAGCCATCCTTGTCAGATCATGTCAGATATAATGACCTTTGAAGAATTGAAAGGACCTATAAAAAATAGAAAAATCACTTGGCTCGGAGATGGTAATAATGTTGTTTACTCATTGATTGAGGCAGCAGTTCAATTTGATTTTGAATTATGTATTGCCTGTCCTAAAGGTTATGAACCAAATAAAAATATTTTGCAGTGGGCTAAAAAAAATAAAGCAAATATTTCAGTTACCCAAGATCCAGTAGATGCGGTAAGCTTTGCAGATTGCGTTATGACTGATAAATGGATTTCAATGGGTGATAAAATTAATAAAAATAAAAAAAAAAAAGCACTTAAACCTTATCAAGTGAATGAAAAAATTATGAAAAAAGCCAACAAGGATTCAATTTTTATGCATTGTCTTCCGGTTACCAGAGGAGAAGAAGTAACTACCAAAGTTATAGATAGCAAACAATCAGTAGTTTGGTTGCAAGCACTCAATAGAATTCATTCGCAAAAAAGTATTATTGAATGGTGTTTAAAAAATTAAGGCAGTAACAACGGAGAATCGCCTTGTTTATTTAAGTAAAGAATAATAGAGGCTCTGTCCTTTTCCTTTTTAAGACCGGCGTAAGCCATTTTTGTCCCTTTTACATAATCTTTTGGTTTAATTAAAAAAGTATTCATTGCTAGAAAATCCCAGGTCTTACCTAGTCCACTCATTCCTTTTGAATATTTATAATCACTTATGGATCCAGCTTTTCTTCCAATCACGTTCCATAAAGCAGGACCAATCTTATTACCTCCACCTTTTGTAACTGAATGGCAGGCAGCACATTGTTTAAATACTACTTTTCCGTGATCAATGTTTCCTAAAGCCAAAAGCTCTTTAATATCACCAGCACCCTTAATTTCTACACTATTATCTTTACTGATTTCTTTTGTTTCAGTGGCTACTTTATAGGTAGTACCCTCTGGAGCTTTTACGATATATATAAAGTCGGCTAATTTGTTTATCCCAATAACAACAACTATCGTTAGTATAATGGCTGCAATTATTTTATTTATTTCAAATCCGTCCATAAATTTTTGTAAAAGTCCTTATGAAGATATATCATTTGTTAATAAAAAAAACTTTGTTTAACATTAAAAAATTGCGTCTGATAGACGCATACTATCATTTAAAGTTAAAAATATGAGCAAGTCGGTAATTATTATTCCATCTAGATTAGAAGCTAAAAGATTGCCAAATAAACCTTTACTAAAAATAAATAATATACCAATGATAATCCATGTAATGCAAAGAGCAAAAGAATCTAAGATTGGCGAGGTCATAATTGCAACTCCAGATAAAGAAATATTGAATTTGATTGAAAAAAATTCCGGGAAAGCAATTCTTACCAGCAAGGATCATCCTACAGGTACAGATAGAGTTTATGAAGCATTAAAGAAATTTCCTGATGATGAAATCAATATTGTAATAAATTTGCAAGGAGATATGCCAAATTTGGATCCTAATAATATTAAAAATTTAGACTACTTAATGCGAAAAAAAGAATGTGAGATTGGAACTCTAGCTTCTATAGTTCACAACAAAGAAGAATTTAATAATACAAATATTGTTAAAGTTGAAACTTTCGAAAACCTTAATTATTTAAATTTCTTAAAAGCTAAAGATTTTTTTAGAAAAACAATATCTACGAATAAGGAAAATATTTACCATCATATTGGTATTTATGCATTTACAAAGAATACTTTATCTAAGTATGTGAAATTAATTAGAACTAAAAACGAAATAGAGAGAAAACTTGAGCAAATGAGAGCGCTAGATAATAATATAGAAATTAGAGTAGCTTTATCAAAATCTTTTCCTTTAGGCGTGGATACTGAGGAAGATTTTCTTTTAATTAAAAAGTCTATGGAATATAAAGAATGACAAAATTATGAAATTAGCTTTTCAAGGAGAATTAGGAGCCTTTTCACATTTAGCTGCATTAGAGTTTTTTCCTAAATCAAAAATAAAAACTTGCCAAACTTTTGAAGAATGTTTCAAGTTAGCGATGGACAATTCAGAATACAAAATAATTATTCCTATAGAAAACTCTTTGGCAGGAAGAGTTGCCGATATTCACTATTTGATCCCAAAATATAAATTGCAAATTTATGCTGAATATTTTCACCCAGTAAGTCATAATTTAATGGGTTTAAAGGGAGCTAAATTAGAAAATATCAAAACAGTTCGAAGTCATTCTCAAGCTATTGGCCAGTGTCAAAATATTATTAAAAAAAATAATTTAAAACCCATAATTTCAGCAGATACTGCTGGATCCGCTAAATATGTTTCTGAAAAAAAAGACAAAACCGAATCAGCTTTAGCATCATCTCTTGCTGCAAAAATTTATGGTTTAGAAATAATAGCAGGACATGTTGAAGATGATCCGGCAAATGTTACTCGCTTTTTAGTTATGGGAAAAGAGATACATTATCCAGAACTAAGGGACAAAAAATATATTACAAGTTGTATTTTTAGAGTAAAAAGCAAACCTGCAGCTCTGTATAAATGTCTTGGTGGATTTGCAACGAATAATGTAAATCTTTGCAAACTAGAAAGTTTTTCTGCAAAAAATTCCTTTAAGCAAGTTAATTTTTTTATAGATATCGAAGGTCATATTGAAGAGTCTATGGTTCAAAAATCTTTAGAGGAACTAGGTTTTCATACAGAAAATTTAGATATTTTGGGCGTTTATGAGGCTGACAAGTTTAGATTTAAGAAATAAAATGAAACTTATTTAGACTTTTCTTGTAGATAAGAAATTATTCCTGATATAATAAATCGGAGGCTAGCAGCAGGTGGAATTTCTTGAACAACCCGGTCAGAACGGAAACGTAGCAGCCGAAACAAAAACATTTCAGGTTGCTGTTTAGTCTCCTAATAAAATGGGCAATAACGAAACAAAAGTACTAGCTTTAAAGTATAGACCAAAAACTTTTTCCGATTTAATTGGTCAAGATATAATGACTGAAACAATAGTAAATTCCATAAAAATGGACAAGGTACCTAATGCCTATCTTTTCTCAGGTATTAGAGGCGTTGGCAAAACTACAACAGCCAGAATAGTTGCAAAGGCACTGAATTGTAATAATGGGATAGAAAACTTGTGCCAAAATAAATTGTGTGAGAATTGTAGAGCTATTTCAAATTCAAATCATATAGATGTTTTAGAAATGGACGCAGCATCCAAAACAGGTATAGATGATGTAAGAGATTTAATAGAATTTTCTAAGTATGGTCCAAGCGTAGCAAAATTTAAAATATTTATTATCGACGAAGTTCATATGCTTTCAAAGCAAGCATTTAACGGTTTACTGAAAACATTAGAGGAACCTCCTCCTTATTTGAAGTTTATATTTGCAACAACGGAGATAAAAAAAATACCAATTACGGTAGTTTCTCGTTGTCAAAGATTTGACTTAACTAGAATAAAATCAGATTTGCTTTTAAATTTTTTAAAAAAAATATCTCTTTTAGAAAATGGAAAAATTTCTGAAAATTCTTTGAAACTGATAGTAAAAATTTCAGAGGGCTCTGTGCGAGATAGCTTATCACTTTTGGATCGAGCATTGATTGCACAAAAAATTGAACAAAAAGAGTTAGATTTAGAGCTAGCACAAAAAATATTTGGATACTTTGACAAATCTTATTTAATCGAATTGACAAAGTTAATTTTTGAAGGAAAAGAAGAGCAAGTTCTAGAAAAGTTTAGAGATATATCTGATCTAGGCATAGATCCAAAAATATTTTTAAATGATTTTTTAGAAATTCTTTACTTTATGAAGAACATAAAAATTTTTGGCAAAAAAGAAATAAGTTTTTCGCTTTCTGATGGCCAAACTGAAGAAATTGAAAAGCTATCCGATCAAATAGATACAGAAACATTAATAACATTTTGGCAATTTAGCATAAAGTCACTAGAGGAATTAAATATTGTCTCAAATCAAAATCTTTCGATCGAAATGTTTTTAATAAGATTAATTTATTTAAAAAAAATTCCAAAACTGGAAGAGTTGCTTAGAAATATAGAGATATCTCAAGATAAAACAAGTTTAAAAGAAATCGAAACATTATCTAATATAAAAAATGAAATTAAGGAAAATATAATTAAAGAAACAAACCAGTCCACAGATCAAATTAAGAATATTGTTCAAGAAAAAAAAGAAATTTTAAATAATGATAAAATATCTAAATTACTAAACGAAAATAAAAATCCCCATGAAACCGTGTCAAGTTTTGATAGCTTAATTAGTTTGTGTTTAAAGCATAAAGAAATGCAATTGAAATATGACTTAGAAAACAATGTAAGTTTGGTAAAATTTTTAAATGGACAAATGGAATTTTTATTCAATGAAAATATTAATAAAAACTTTATAAAAAATTTGTCCCAAAAGCTGTTTAATTGGACTGGAAAAAGGTGGATTATATCTTTATCTAAAGCAAAGGGTCAGCCGACACAAAAAAAGATTAAATTGGAAAAAAAACAAACTCAGTTGGAGGAAGCAATTAAAACCAATATTTATGAAAAAATGCTAGAGGCATTTCCCGATGCTAAATTAATTACTGTAGAGGAAAGCGAAAAAAAAAAATGACGGATTTTTCAAAAGTGCTAGAACAAGCTAAGGATATGCAAAACAAGATGAAAGAAACCCAAGAAACTATAAAGAAAATTGAGGTTGAAGGTGTTTCGGGAGGAGGGTCTGTTAAGGTTTGTTTAAATGGAGATGGAGAATTAATAAAACTGTATATATCGTCAGAAATAATGAGAGAGAATAAAGAAATATTAGAGGATTTAATTATAGCAGCGCATAGCGATGCAAAGCAAAAAGTAAAAATGCAAGCATCTAAAGAATTATCGAAGATCACAGGTGGTATTTCTTTGCCTCCCGATTTTAAGTGGCCTTTTTAGAATTTTATGCAAAAAAATATTCCTGAAATTGAAGAACTTGTTAAACTGATTTCAAAATTACCTGGATTGGGTCCCAAATCAGCTAGAAGAATTGTATTGAAACTCATAAACAGCAGAGAGGAATTAATAAAACCTTTAACAAATACACTGGCACAAGTTTATAAAAATATGATTCGATGCAAAATCTGTGGAAATATAAAATCTTCAAATTCTAACTGTACTTGGCAAACTTGTTCATATTCGGTCAAAAATTATAAACAGATTTGTGTGGTAGAAAATATTGCCGACATGTGGGTAATTGAAAATTCAGGAATTTTTAAGGGATATTATCATATCCTAGGTGGAACATTATCCTCCTCTGATAACAAAAAAAACGATAGTTTACTTATTCCTTCTTTGGTTGAAAGAGTAAAAAAAGATACTATACATGAAGTTATTTTAGCTACCAGTGCTACAATAGAAGGTCAGACTACAGCACACTATATTCAGGATAGTTTAAAAGATACAAAAGTAAAGATCTCAAAACTTGCACAAGGGTTACCAGTAGGTGGAGAAATAGAATTTCTAGATGATGGAACTTTATTTTCAGCCTTTAAAAATAGAGGTCCCGTAGTTAGCGACTAGATTTTTTTTAGTAGCCTATTCAAGTGAAGAATGGGTTCTGTGTAACCAGACGGCTGGCTTCTTCCATGAAAAACTAAGTCACAAGCAGCTTTAAAAGCAATAGATGTTTCATAGTTATCAGACATTGCTTTATATGGAGCATAACCTTTTAAAGCGGGGTCCCTAATATTTTGTTTGTCTACAATTTTTGCCATTTTTTTCATAGTTTGTAAAACTTGTTCTTTGCTGCAAATTCCGTGATGAAGCCAATTAGCAATGTGTTGTGATGAAATTCGTAAAGTTGCTCTGTCTTCCATCAAACCCACGTTATTAATATCAGGTACTTTTGAACAACCTACTCCTTGATCTATCCATCTAACGACATAACCCAAAATACCTTGTGTATTATTTTCTAATTCCCTAGTAATTTCTTCCATTGACCAATTTGCTCTATCCGCAATTGGAATTGTAAGAATATCCATAAGTTTTGTTGGCGTTCTATTTTTTAATTCCTTCTGTTTAGAAAACACATTAATTTGATGATAATGTAGAGCATGAAGCGTTGCAGCAGTTGGAGATGGAACCCAAGCGCAATTAGCACCAGATTTTAGATGATTAATTTTTTGATTAATCATGTCTGCCATTTTATCTGGGGCAGCCCACATACCTTTTCCAATTTGAGATACACCAGAAAATTCGCATGCTAAACCTACATCAACATTATTATTCTCGTATGCAGAAATCCATTTAGAAGATTTCATATCTCCCTTTTTTATCATTGGTCCAGCCTCCATTGACGTATGTATTTCATCACCAGTACGATCTAAAAATCCGGTATTAATAAAGACAACTCTATTTTTTACAGTTCTAATACACTCTTTCAAGTTAACTGTAGTTCTTCTCTCCTCATCCATTATTCCAATTTTTATGGTATATTTTTTTAGTCCCAAAACATTTTCAACTTTTTCAAAAATTAAATCAGTAAACGCAGCTTCATCAGGGCCATGCATTTTAGGTTTTACAATATAAACAGAATTTGTTCTTGAATTTCCTTTGCTTTTAAAATCATGAATTGCTGCGGCAGTTGTTATAAAAGCATCCATTATACCTTCCGGAATTTCTGATCCATCACTTAATAAAATAGAAGGGCTAGTCATCAAATGTCCTACATTTCGATTAAGCATTAAAGCTCTTCCATGTAATTTAATTTTATTTCCATCAGGAGAAATATATTCTCGATCAGGATTTAGTTTTCTCGTGAATTTTTTTCCATTTTTTTCTCCTTTATATTGTAGGTCACCTTTCATTAATCCTAGCCAATTTTTATATCCATGCACTTTGTCTTCAGCATCTACAGCAGCAACAGAATCTTCATGATCCACAATTGTGGTTATAGCCGATTCTAAAAATACATCATGTATTGCAGCTTTATCTTGATTACCATCAGGGTTAAAAACTTCGAGCGTACCATCAGGGTCAAAAGTAATATCTATATGAAGATTATTATTTACAAACAGAAGTGAAGATAAATCATTTAATTTTTTTGTATAACCAACAAATTGTTTAGGATTTTTTAGTTTTAAGTTTAAATGATTATTTTCAACTTTTGGGATTCCTGTAATATTTTTCCAGCTACCTTTTTGCAGCGGAACATGAGCATCTAAAATATTACGAGCATATTTAATTACTTTTTCTCCTCTTATATGATTGTATTTTTTTCCACGTTCTGCACCATTTGAATCTGAAATTACATCCGTTCCATATAAAGCATTATATAAACTTCCCCACCTAGCATTAGCAGCGTTTAAAGAATACCTTGCGTTCATTACTGGAACTACTAGCTGCGGACCTGCAATTGAAGAAATTTCACTGTCCACATTCTTAGTTTCAATTTGAAATTTTTCCCCTTCTTTTTTTAAATAACCAATCTCTATCAAAAAATTTGAATATTCTTTAATATCAATTTTTTCTCCCTTTCTATCTCTGTGCCAAATATCAATTTTTTTTTGTAAATCTTCTCTAAATTCAAGAAGTTTTCTATTTTTTGGGGCAAGTTCGTGTGCGTATTTATCTAAACCACTCCAAAAATCTTCTTTAGTAACATTGGTACCTGGCAAAAGTTCATTATTAACAAAATCTAATAATTTGGAAGCAATTGACAACTTTCCTTGTGAAATATATTTTTTTGCCATATTTCTGCATATTATATATAAAAAGGCAGAATGAGAAGTTATTTAGAGTTTGAAAGTGATATTAAAGTTTTAGAAGAAGAACTTGATAAATTAAAAGACCCATTTAACAACAAAGGTTTAGCAGAAGTTGATACGGAAAAAATTAATCAAATTCAAAATGAATTAGATCAAAAACTCAGGGAAGTTTATTCAAATCTCAGCAGATGGCAAAAAACTTTACTTGCAAGACACGAAGAAAGACCTAGGGCAAAATTTTTTATAAATAATTTGTTTTCTAATTTTATAAATTTATCTGGAGATAGACAATTTGCCGAAGATAAATCAGTTTTAGTAGGTTTTGGAGTATTCGAAGATCAATCCGTTTTAGTTATAGGGCAGGAAAAAGGTGAAGATTTAGATAGTAGAATTGAGAGGAATTTTGGAATGATGCGTCCAGAAGGTTATCGAAAATGCATAAGATTAATGCAGCTTGCAGATAAATTTAACATTCCAATAATATCATTAATTGATACACCCGGGGCTTATCCTGGTATTGGAGCCGAGGAAAGAGGTCAAGCAGAGGCAATAGCAAGATCTATAGAATGTTCTATGTCTCTAAGGGTTCCAAATATTGCAATAATTATTGGTGAGGGAGGATCAGGAGGTGCAATTGCATTAGCTTCATCCAATAAAATAATAATGTTTGAAAATGCAATTTATTCTGTAATTTCACCCGAGGGATGTGCATCTATATTGTGGAGAGATCCTAAAAAATCATTAGAAGCGGCAGATGCTATGAAGCTTTCAGCGCAGGATTTACTGGACCTAGAAATTATAGATGAAATTATTAAGGAACCGCTTGGGGGAGCTCATAGAGACAAGAATGCGTTACTTGATGAGATCAAAAAATCTATCAGGAAAAATTTGAAAGAATTATCTGAATTAAGTAGGGAGGATATTCTAGATCATCGAAAGCAAAAATTTCTTTCTATTGGAAGGAAAAAAAATCTCATAAAAGATATTGATAGCAAAGATAAAATGACCATGGAGGAAAACGTTTTTTCAAATTTAAAACAGAAAATTAATAAAAAAATTAGTAAAAATAAAATAATTGTACCAATTGTTGTAGCGCTAGCTGTTTTAATTTTATTATCACTACTACTCTTATAATGCTCCACAACAATGTTTAAATTTTTCACCTGTCACAGGACATTTTTCATTTCTAGATATTTTTTGATTTTTTTTAGCTAATAATAGACAGTTTGGATTATTTGCTATGTTTATTTTATTAGCATTTGAATTTTTGCTTTTTTCTTGCTGAGTTTCAGTAGGTTTTTTCAACAATAACAAGATTATTTAAAATGGAAATAGTGTCTGTTTTAATTTTCTCAAGTAATTTTTCAAATAAACTGAAAGCCTCTTTTTTATACTCAATAAGAGGATCTCTTTGACCGTATCCTCTTAATCCAATTACTTGTCTTAGTTGCTCTAAATATTGAAGATGAGATTTCCAATTCATATCCAAAGTTTGAATAAATATTCTTCTTTCCAATTCATTATTTTGTTCGTCATTTATAAATTCTACTCTTTTTAATCTTTGTTGAATAAACTTGTCCACAATGTATTTTTTAAAATTTTCATCATTCATGTTCATCAAATTATTTATTTCTTCTTCACTAATGCTTCTTCCTAACAAAGATTTAATTTTAATATTTACACTTTTATTTTTTGGGTCTTTTTTAATAATTTTTTTATCTTCAATAATTTGATCAATTAATTCTTTTAAAAAGTGCGTTGTCATATTACTTACGAATGAACTTGACAAGATTTCTTTCCTCTGAAAAAAAATTACCTTTCTTTGGTCATTCATAACATCATCAAATTTTAAAAGAGTCTTTCTAATATCGTAATTTCTTGCCTCAACTTTTTGTTGAGCTCTTTCCAAGGCTTTATTAATCCAAGGATGATCAATGGATTCATTCTCCTTTAATCCAAATTTTTTAAGCATGGTATCTATAGATTCTGAACCAAATATTCTCATCAAATCATCTTGAAGACTTATATAAAAAATTGAATTTCCTTGATCTCCTTGTCGTCCCGCTCTACCTCTTAATTGGTTATCTATTCTTCGTGACTCATGACGTTCCGACCCTATTACAAAAAGTCCGCCAAGTTCTTTAACTTTATTTTTTTTCTCAATGGTAGAATTGTCATTTTTATCAATTTGTTTTCCTCCCAATTTTATATCTTGACCTCTACCAGCCATCGAGGTCGCAATAGTTACGGTGTTCAGTTTTCCTGCATCTGCAATAATTTGCGCTTCTTTTTCATGATGTTTTGCGTTCAACACAGAATGCTTAATGTTTTTTTTTCTTAAGCATTGATGAATAAGTTTCTGACTTTTCAACACTAGTTGTTCCAACTAAAATTGGCTGTCCTTCTTTATGGCATTCAAGAATTTTGTTTACTATTGCAAGATTTTTTTCCTGTTCTGTTCTAAAAATTTGATCATTCCAGTCTTTCCGTATCATTGGTTTATGAGTGGGAATCGAAACAATTGGCAAATTATATATATCAAAAAATTCTTCACTCTCTGTAGCCGCCGTACCGGTCATTCCGCTAAGCTTGCGATACATTCGGAAGTAATTTTGATAAGTTACTGAAGCCAAGGTTTCATTTTCAGATAATATTTCTACATCTTCCTTCGCTTCCAGAGCTTGATGAAGTCCGTCAGAGAATCTTCGACCTTCCAAAATCCTCCCTGTGTGTTCGTCTATTATTTTGATGCTGTTGTCTTTCACCATGTAATCTTTGTCTTTAGTAAATAAATGATTAGCTTTTAAAGCTTGATTAACGTGATGAACTAAACCCATATTTTCAGGATCATAAAAATTATTATTTTTTAAAATTCCAGCATTAGAAAATATTTTTTCAACATTATCTATTCCCTTGTCAGTTAGCATTACATTTCTATCTTTTTCATCAATTTCAAAATCAGTTTTATTTAATTGTTTTATAAATTTATCGATTGCCAAATATCTATCTGTTTTATCTTTTGTAGCACCAGATATAATAAGAGGTGTTCTTGCTTCGTCTATAAGTATCGAGTCTACCTCGTCCACGATACAAAAATTATGATCTCTTTGTACAGTATCTGAAACAGAAACTTTCATGTTATCTCTTAAATAATCAAAACCAAATTCACTATTAGTTCCATACGTGATATCACAGTCGTAATTTTTCTTTCTATCATAATCGTCTAAACTATTTGTTATACATCCTACCTGTAATCCCAAAAAATGATAAATTTTGCCCATCCATTCAGAATCTCTTTGAGCTAAATAATCATTAACAGTTACAATATGAACTCCTTTTTCTTCTAAAGAGTTTAAATAGGCAGGTAATGTAGCAACTAAAGTTTTACCTTCTCCAGTTTTCATTTCGGCGATTTTATTTTCATGTAAAACGATTCCTCCCATTAATTGAACATCAAAATGTCTTTCATTTAATATTCTAAAGGCAGCTTCTCTAACTAGGGCAAAAGTCTCTGGCAATAGGTTTTCTAGTCTTTCTCCTTTTTTAATTCTTTGCTTATACTCCATAGTTTTATTTGGAAATTGATCATCTTTAAAATGTTTAACTAAATTTTCATTATGGTTAATCTGTATCACCAGAGATTTAAGTCTATCTAATTCTTTGTCATTATCTGATTTGAAAATTTTTCTGATAAATTTAGGAATATTTAACATTTTTATATTATCTTTTTAATTTGATGAAATTTCATAAAACTAGTATTTATATAATTATTTATTATCAAAATTAAACAAAATGACCATTAATTTAAAAAACTTGTTAAATCCAAAGTTAAGAATATCTAAAATGGGAGATTTTCAAGGACTAAAGAAAATAGGGGGGCTTTCTATATCAGCT
This sequence comes from alpha proteobacterium SCGC AAA288-E13, assembly GCA_000504605.1. The sequence continues at coordinate 8,080 of AZHQ01000013.1, read as the reverse complement.
GTTTCTGCTGATTTGTATGGAGATGGTAGAGATGATTTATCTCTGTTTTATTTTAGAAATGGAGCAAAATTTGCTGCAATTTACACAAAATCTCAAATTATTTCCAATAGTATTAATTGGAATTTAAAAATTAAAAATAAATTAATAAAAGCTCTATTAATAAATACAAAAAACGCCAATACTTTTACTGGGAAAAAGGGTCTACAAAGTTTAAATGAATTATCTAAGTCACTATCGAAACAATTAACATTAAAATTAGCTCAAGCTCCAGGAGGAGTGAGTGACGTAGTTAGTCCAAATGAAATAATTTTTGCTTCCACCGGTGTTATTGGTAATACTTTTCCAACTGATAAAATAAAAAGAACCATTCCGCATTTAGTAGAAAAATTAAAAGATGATCAAAATAAATATGTTTGGTTTAAAGTTGCCTCTGCAATTATGACAACTGATACAAAACCAAAGCTTGCTTATGAAGAATGCGAAATTGGTAATAAAAAAATAAAAATTTCCGCTATAGCTAAAGGATCAGGAATGATAGCTCCCAACATGGCTACCATGTTGGCGTTTATATTTACCGATGCAAATATTCCTTCGGTTATTTTAAAGTCATTATTGATGAGAAATGTTAATACGACATTTAATGCAATAACTGTGGATGGAGATACTTCGACAAATGATATGGTAGGAATTTTTTCAACAGGGTTAGCGAAAAATTCAAAAATTTATAATGTTTTAGATCCCAAATTAAAAGAGTTTGAAAAATCTTTGCACAATATAATGCTAAATTTGTCAAAACAAATTGTTGCAGATGGTGAGGGGGCAAAAAAATTTTTGACTATTAATATAATTAAAGCTAGATCGGTACAAAGCGCAAAAAAAATTGCATTTTCTGTGGCAAACTCTCCCTTAATTAAAACTGCTATTGCAGGCGAGGATCCAAACTGGGGGAGAATTGTCATGGCGATTGGAAAATCAGAAGAAATTATACTTGTAGATAAGTTAATAATTAAATTTGGAGATTTTACTGTTGTAGAAAATGGCCAACAAATAAATGATTATAATGAAGAGGCTGTCAAGGAGTATATGCAATGGGATTCTATAGAAATTAATATTGAAATAAATATGGGCAAAAGTAATTTCACTGTTTATACTTGTGATTTTACCAAAGAATATATTAATATAAATACTGATTATAGAAACTAGAACTTGATTTATTCAAAATAATTATTAATTAAATAAATATGATCAAATATAATTTAACATGCAAGTGCAATTGTACTTTTGACAGCTGGTTTGCAAGTTCAGAAGAATTTGAAAGACTTATGAAAAGAAAGATAATTACATGTATTGAATGTGATTCTACTAATATTAATAAGTCTTTAATGTCACCGAATGTATCAAATTCAAAAAAAATTAATAATGAAAGTTATAAATTCCAAAAAAATATAAAGAAAAAAATTATTGAATATCAAAAATTTATTAAAGAAAATTGTAAATATGTTGGTGATAACTTTGCTCAAGAAGCTAGAAGCATTCATTATGATGATACAAAAAAAATAAGAGGTATTTATGGTAATGTGACAGTCGAAGAAATTGACGAGCTGAATGAGGAAGGAATCGAAACCACTATTATTCCGTGGTACGACAAAACTGAAAATTAAATTATTTTTTTACGAAAGAAGATATATAGTTTACTGAACAGTCTTTACCAGTTTTCCATTGATCTAAAAGTGGAATATATATCATTCCGCGAATTTCGTTTAATTTTAAATTATATTTTATTGAGGCCTTAACTAATTCATCTGGTTTTACAAATAAATTCCAATCGTGCGTTCCAATTGGCAACCATTTTAAAATATATTCTGCTCCAACAACAGCAAATAAATAAGATTTTAAAGTTCTATTGATCGTTGCAACAAACATAACGCCATTTTTTTTTAATAAGTTTGAACAAGATTTTATAAAGTAGTCTAAATCAGAAACATGCTCAATAATTTCCATGCTTAAAATTACATCAAATTTTTTTTTAATTTTTAATTTTTCAGGTGAACTAGTAACGTAATTAATTTTTAATTTTTTTTTTTTGGCATGAATTTTAGCAATATTAATATTTTTTTTTGAAGCATCAATTCCTGTTACCTTTGCACCAAGTTTATACATAGGTTCTGACAACAGACCACCCCCACAACCTATATCTAGTAAGGAAAGGTTATCCAGAGGTTTTTTTGAACTAGCTATGTTAAAATGCTCAACAACCTTCTATGGTTAGGTTTTCCAAACTATTCAAATTATATTAACAAAATTACTGGCCTAGTCCGCTTTCGCTCGCCACTACTCACGGAGTCTCAATTGATTTTTTTTCCTCTGGTTACTTAGATGTTTCAGTTCTCCAGGTTGCCTCTTTACACCTATGAATTCAGTGTAAAGTAACTCATAAAGAGTTGGGTTTCCCCATTCGGAAATTTTCGGATCAAAGCTTGCATACAGCTCCCCGAAACTTATCGCAGTATACCACGTCCTTCATCGTCTTTCAGTGCCAAGGCATCCGCCACACGCCCTTAAACGCTTGATTTATGCACAGAAAAAAATTCTGTGTTCTAATCAAATTTTTATTTGAACATTAATAAAATTATTAATGTTCGGATATAGATATTGATAATAATAATATTTACAATTTTAAAGATCTAAGTGTTTCATGGTGGAGGATAGCGGGATCGAACCGCTGACCTCCTGAATGCAAATCAGGCGCTCTCCCAGCTGAGCTAATCCCCCAGTTAAGTCATGGTGGGCCGAGGAAGATTCGAACTTCCGACCTCACCCTTATCAGGGGTGCGCTCTAACCAACTGAGCTACCGGCCCCTACATATTTTTTGTAAGTCCGAAACACTTTTAAGAAGAGAAATGAGGACGGTCAACATTAACCTGTGTATTTTTTAGATCAAAAAGCAATATCTTTTTGTTCATCCTTAGAAAGGAGGTAATCCAGCCGCAGGTTCCCCTACGGCTACCTTGTTACGACTTCACCCCAGTCGCTGACTATACCGTGGTCAAAGGTTTTATGCTTTGCCTTAAGGTAGAACCAACTTCCATGGTGTGACGGGCGGTGTGTACAAGACCCGGGAACGTATTCACCGCGGCGCGCTGATCCGCGATTACTAGCAATTCCAGCTTCATGTACTCGAGTTGCAGAGTACAATCCGAACTGAGGCACTTTTTTAGGATTTGCTTAGACTCACATCTTTGCTTCCTATTGTGAGTGCCATTGTAGCACGTGTGTAGCCCAACACGTAAGGGCCATGAGGACTTGACGTAATCCCCACCTTCCTCCAGCTTATCACTGGCAGTTCTTTCAGAGTGCTCAACTAAATGGTGTCAACTAAAAGTAAGGGTTGCGCTCGTTGCGGGACTTAACCCAACATCTCACGACACGAGCTGACGACAGCCATGCAGCACCTGTGTTTCGTCCAGCCAAACTGAAGACTTCAATCTCTTGAAGTCGCGACGAAACATGTCAAGTGTTGGTAAGGTTCTGCGCGTATCTTCGAATTAAACCACATGCTCCACTGCTTGTGCGGGTCCCCGTCAATTCATTTGAGTTTTAACCTTGCGGTCGTACTCCCCAGGCGGTGTGCTTAACGCTTTTGCTGCGACACTGAAAATTAAATTTCCAACGTCTAGCACACATCGTTTACGGCATGGACTACGAGGGTATCTAATCCTCTTCGCTACCCATGCTTTCGCTCCTCAGTGTCAGTAATGATCCAGAAAGCTGCCTTCGCAATTGGTATTCTTTCTAATATCTACGAATTTCACCTCTACACTAGAAATTCCACTTTCCTCTATCATACTCTAGTCAAAAAGTTTTGGCGGCAGTTCCAAGGTTAAGCCTTGGGATTTCACCACCAACTTTTCTAACCACCTACGAGCTCTTTAAGCCCAGTAATTCCGAACTACGCTAGGTCCCTTCGTATTACCGCGGCTGCTGGCACGAAGTTAGCCGGACCTTCTTATTCGGGTACAGTCATTTTCTTCCCCGACGAAAGAGCTTTACAACCCAAGGGCCTTCTTCACTCACGCGGCATCGCTGCATCAGGATTGCTCCCATTGTGCAAGATTCCCCACTGCTGCCTCCCGTAGGAGTTTGGGCCGTGTCTCAGTCCCAATGTGGCTGATCATCCTCTCAAATCAGCTATTGATCATTGTCTTGGTGAGCTTTTACCTCACCAACTAACTAATCAAGTGTGGACTCATCCATCGGAGCATAAAGCTTTCCCTGTAAAGGCTTATCCGGTATTAGCGCAAGTTTCCTCGTGTTATTCCAGACCGAAGGGCAGATTCCCACATATTACTCACCCGTTTGCCACTAAGTATTGCTACTTCGTTCGACTTGCATGTGTTAGGCGTGCCGCCAGCGTACGTTCTGAGCCATGATCAAACTCTCAAGTTTAATAACGGCGCACACTAGCTTCATATAAATAAATATAATTTATTTATACTTCTTGAAGTGTGTACGACAAAATTTGGTAACCTTAACCGTCCACACTTCTCTTCTTAGATATTTACAAAATTAAAGAACTAAAAGCAGAAATACAAAAATTCCCTGCTTTGATTTCCCAACATTTAATATAATTTATATAACTTTGGGAACGTTGCTTATATTATAATAATCAAATAAATCAAGCGCTAAGAAAGTTACTATTTGGCTTAAAATACCTTGATTTTATTGATAATATTCAAAACAAAAATAAAATTAGAATTTAATACAATTATAAAATTAACTTGATGATTTATTCAATTCAACCAAAGATATATACTAAATTAAGAAAATCATTATACGCTATCATATCCTTAATTTTAATATTATTTATTTTTTTTGTTACCAAATATCAAGATACTTCAAGTCAAAAAAGAGAGGAGACTCTTAGTAGAATTCTAGAAAGTAATTATTTTTTAGAATTGAATGAATTTATATTTCGAAAAATCAATTCTCCTTTTTTAAACATTGTGCATAAAATAAAAAAAGGAGAAAATTTAAATAATGTGTTTAAAAATTATAATATTGATCAAAAAGATATTTCTAAAGCAAATAGTGAACTAAAAAAATTTCTTAAACCCAATAAATTAAAAGCAGGTATGATTATAGATTTAGTAATTGAAAAAAATATATCAGGTAGTCAAAATTTGGTAAAATTAAATCTACCAATTTCTAAATCAATTAATATTAGTTTAAGTAAGGATATAAACAATAAATTTATTGCAAAAAAAATAATTACTCAGTTATTTAAAAAAATAGCTTTTTCCGAGAATATTATTGAAAAAAATTTATATACTTCTGCAATAGAAAATAATTTAGATCCCAATATAATTATAGAATTTGCAAGAATATATGGTTTTGAAATTGATTTTCAAAGAGATATTAGAAAAAATGATACATTTCAAATTCTCTATGAAACTTTTGTTGATGAAGACGGTGAATGGTATTCAAATGGCAAAATTATTTACGCCTACATGTCTGTTCAAAATAAAGAATTAGCATTGTATAATTTTAAAACTGATAAATTTTTTGGATACTTTGATATTAATGGAAAAAGTGTAGAAAAAGCTTTAATGAAAACTCCAATTAATGGAGCTAGACTTTCATCACTTTTTGGAATTAGAAAACATCCTATCCTTGGATATAATAAAAAACATTTAGGTACTGATTTTGCTGCACTTAAGGGAACTCCTATTATGGCTTCTGGAACTGGAAAAGTAGTTAGAGCTCAAAGATGTGGCGCTGGAGGAAATTGTATTGAAATAATACATAATTCTACTTACTCAACTATTTATGCACATCTTTCTAAATTTGCTAATAAAATTAAAGCTGGAAAAAAAGTTACGCAAGGACAAATTATCGGTTATGTCGGGTCTACAGGATTATCTACAGGACCACATTTGCACTATGAAGTTATTGTGAATGGGAAAAAAGTGGATTCTCAAAAATTAAATTTACCGTCCGGAAAAATTTTAAAAGGCAAAGACAGAGAAAAATTTGAAATCCAAAGAATTAAAACGGATGTTTTGTTAGCAGAAACAATATCGAAAAAAATTAAATTCTAAATCTCTTTACTATTTTTTGGTTGTTGTGCAGAAGAATTTTTTTCATTTTCTAAAATAATTTTATCATCAGAATTTGTCTTTATTGAAGAATTGTTCAAATCTAGTTTTGAATTATTTTGAATCAGATTACGATTTTCAATTACTCTTAAAAAATGATCTGCATATTGATAATAACTTTCAGATAAAATTTTATCCCCATTTGATGATGCTTCTATTGCAAGATTCTTATATTTCTCTAATAACTTTTCGGCATTAAAACCATTTCTATTAAAAGATTTTCTTTGAAAACTATTTGAAACAGTATTGTTATCACCGGTTCTAAAATTTTGGGAACCATTTCTCCTAAAGCCTTTATTATTACTTCTAAATCTGTTTTGTCTTGGTTTATGGTAGCTCATGAAATTATTTAGATCTATTTGTTAAATCATAACTAAATTAAATTTATTTTGTCAAAATAAATAACACTATATTTTGAATTAAATTACTTTTGTGCTCATTATGCAACGAATGGTTTTTGTATAATCGAAAAACTTCTCAACTAACTTAAAACCATTTCTATATAATATATCAGACAACTCGTGTGACTGCTTATCTCCAATTTCTATATACAAATATCCCCTAGCTTTTAATAGCTTTTTTGCTTTAATTACAACTTTATTTATTATTTCTAGTCCACTGCTCCCACCATCTAAGGCTAATTTTGGTTCAAATTTTTTTATATCTTTACTCAAGCACCTAGTTCTATGAGAACAAATATAAGGTGGATTAGAAACAATAACATCATAGTTACCAAAATTAAAATTGTCAACATCACAATGAATAAATTTAGTTCTATTCATTAAATTAAGTTTTTTTGAATTTTTTCTTGCAATATTAAGCGCTCTAAATGATTTATCTATTCCAATTCCATATGATTTTGTTAATTCTTTTAATATAGACAGCAGTATACATCCAGAGCCGGTACCAATATCTAAAATATTTAAACTACCTTTACCTTTAAATCTTCTTACTACTTGTTCAACAATTATTTCAGTCTCAGGTCTAGGTATTAATACATTATGGTTCACATTAAAAACTAAACTCCAAAACTCCTTTCTTTTTGTTATATAAGACAAAGGTTCATGCTGTTTTCTTCTTAAAATAAAATTTAAATAATCGGAAGTATCTTTTGGTGAAACTTTATTTTCGTCATTTGTTAAAAGAAAAACTCTATCTTTTCTAATTGCCTTTGATAATAACAACTCTGCATCAATTTGATGAGAATCAATGTTTTGTTTTTTTAAAATTTTAGACCCCTGTTTAATTAAACTATTAATAATCATTTCTATTTAAAGATTCTAATTTCGTTTCTTGATCTTGAATACTGAGATTTTCTGTCATTTGATCAAATACTTCTCCACTTAGAAATTCTTCTAGTTTATGGAGAGTAAAATTTATTCTATGATCTGTAACTCTTCCTTGGGGAAAATTATATGTTCTAATCCTTGCTGATCTATCACCTGTACCAATTTTGCTTTTTCTATCTTGTGCTCTTTCTATATTTTTTTTTTCTCTTTCGGCTTCATATATTCTTGCTCTTAAAATTTTCATAGCTTTAGCTTTGTTTTTGTGTTGAGATTTTTCATCTTGTTGGCTAACAACAATCCCTGTGGGTAAGTGAGTAATTCTAACGGCACTATCTGTGGTATTTACTGATTGTCCTCCAGGACCACTAGATCTGAAGACATCAATTCGAAGATCTTTTTCTTCAATCTTAACATCAATATCTTCTGCTTCTGGTAAAACTGCCACTGTTGCTGCAGATGTATGTACTCTCCCTTGGGTTTCGGTTTCTGGAACTCTTTGTACTCTATGAACACCAGATTCATATTTTAGAGTTGAATAAATATTATTGCCAGTAATTGACACAATTACTTCCTTTAAACCTCCAGCATCACTTTTTGATATACTTATAACTTCCATATTCCATTTTTTTTTGTGG
>AZHQ01000012.1 GCA_000504605.1 alpha proteobacterium SCGC AAA288-E13 | reverse complement strand
TAGTAAATAAACCACTTACTAATACTACACTTGATATTAGTTTTTTCATCTTCTCTCCAATTTGTTTTTTTTGATTTTAAAATAATTCGTAGATTTTAGCAAAATTTAAGTAAAAATGATATTAGATAAATAAAAAATTTAACTATATTTTTTCTTATTAATCTTTAATATAATATGCTTCTCTTTTACCCTTTTTGATTTTGTATCAAATATTATTATTTTATGATTATTTACTGATGTTACGATAATCTAAATTTCAATATTTAATAAAATTGTTACTATTTAGGCACACTCCAATTCAGCAACTTTTTTATAGGCGACCTTGAGAACTTCAATATAAATCTTTTCTTTAATTGCAAAATGATTCATCTTGTAATTCAAGCGTAGTTTTTCAAGTTTAATAAATGCTAACACGGTTAGATTGATATGATTTCTTTGTGATATTTCAACTCTAGTTGGAGAGTGTTCTATTTTTAAATTTTGTTTTAAAGATTTATGATATTCCTCGATTTTCCACCGTTTTTGATAGATTTCAAGTGTCTTTGAAAAAGATATATTTGTATCGTTAGTAATAAGATATAGGTACAGAGGTTCACCATCGTTGCCGTTTTTGACAATTTGCCTACCAATATTTAAAGGTATATTACAACCTTTTAAATATATAAGCTGACTACTACAAGCTCCTATATCTATGCTATCAATATTAACATATTTTCCTTTATTTTTATCTTCAAGAGATAATGCAATTTTACGATTCTTTTTAATAGGTGCAATAAACTTTTTATTTAATATATTTGCTATAAACTCGATATTATCTGATGTTGTAAACCATTTATCCATTAAAATATATTTATATTTTATATGATTATTAAAATGTAAAATTTCTAATTTATCTCTCATTATTTCATTTTTGGTAAACATACTTTTTTTAATATATTTTTGATATTTATCATTCCATACATCTTCAGTTTTAGTAATTATTTCATACCCAAGTGGTATAGAAATACCACTATCATCTGTATATTGAAAATTTAACATCATAATACCTTTGACACTTTTTCCACTTACATGGTCAAAATGCCAAGATACTACTTCATTGACTTTACTATATGGTTTATGAAGCAAAGTATCATCAACTATAATACAGCCATCTTCATCATTTTCATAATCTCTTAAAAATGGTTTTATAGTTTTCCATAATTTTGTATCATCATCTAAAGAATCATCAAGTAATAAATTTTTTGTAAAAACATCATGACTCTTACCTGTAAGTTGTGATAGTTTTGTCATCTCAATCTTTCCAAATGAACTTAACATAAAATTTTGATAATATTCTTCTAAATTACTCATAAATTTCCTTAGTATTATAAGTATATATTATATCCAAATACTGGTTTAAAAGTGCTTACAAATACTATAAATAAATGGTTTATTGGGAATTTGTAATTATATACTATAAGTTGAATTTAGTGTTGGATATAAATTAGTTATTTATCTAAAATGAGTATTTTTGTAGCAGATTATTAAATTAATGATTTTCCAATTATCGTAACATTAGTTACTTTTAGATAGAATTATAAAAAATATTTAGGTGATAAAAATATGTGCGGAATTGTAGGATATATAGGAAAAAAAGATACAACAAAAATCTTGTTGGATGGTCTAAAAGAGTTAGAATATAGAGGGTATGATAGTGCAGGTATTGCGATACTTCAAAATGGTAAATTTCATAATTTTAAAGCTATAGGAAAGATTAAAAATTTAGAAGAAAAAATTATTGATTCAAAATTTCAAACTCAAGATTGCGATCTAAGTATAGGAATAGGACATACAAGATGGGCAACTCATGGGAAACCCACTGAGCTAAATGCACATCCACATCTAGGAGAGTACTCTTATGTGGTTCATAATGGTATTATAGAAAACTATAAAGAGATAAAAGATGAGTTAATAAAAAAAGGACATAAGTTTTTATCTCAAACAGATACAGAGGTAATTGTACATCTTTTTGAATATAATTTTAATAAATTAAATAGTACAAAAAAAGCATTTGAAGAAACTATAAAAAAACTTCAAGGTGCATACTCAATATTACTTACAACCAAATCAGAACCAAATAAAATATTTTTTATCAAACATGGATCACCATTAGCAATATCTCATGGATTAGAAAATGATGAAGTATTATTTGCTTCAAGCGATGCACCACTTATTGGAAATGCAAAAGATGTAGTATATCTTGAAGATGGTGTTTGGGGTACTGCAACACCTTCTAAAATAGAATTTTATGATATAGATTTAAATAAATTAGATTTTTCTTTTATACTACTTCCTACGAATAAACAAACAGCAATAAAAGATGGATTTAGATTTTTTATGGAAAAAGAGATATACGAGCAAAGCAGTGTTGTAAGTGATGCTATGTTAGGGCGAATTAAAGATGATGAGATTATTTTTGAAGAATTATCTAATTTTAATTTAAATGATATTAATGATATAAAAATATGTGCATGTGGAACTAGCTATCATGCTAGTTTAACTGCAAGTTATCTTTTTGAAAGGTATGCAAAGATTAGATGTAGTGTTGAAATAGCAAGCGAATTTAGATATAAAGAACCACTATTAGAAAAAAATACATTGTTTATAGTAGTATCTCAAAGTGGAGAAACAGCAGATACACTAGAAGCATTAAAAATGGCAAAAAATGCAGGACTTAAAAGTATTGCGGTGTGTAATGTAGATAATAGTTCTATGACTAGAGTATCTGATGCTACAATACTAACAAGAGCTGGTATTGAAAAAGGGGTAGCTAGTACAAAAGCATTTTCTACTCAAACAGTGGTTTTATGGATGATGACACTATATTTTGCAAAGCAAAAAAATAGTATAAAAAATGATATTTTACAAGAGCATTTAAAAGTTTTAAGAGAGGTGCCAAAAAGCTTAATAGTAGAAGATAAAGTACATGAAAAATGTAAACGACTTAGCAAAAGGTATCTTCACGGACATGGTTTTTTCTTTATAGGTCGGGATATTTTCTTTCCTTTGGCACTTGAGGGTGCTTTGAAATTAAAAGAGATTAGTTATCTTCACGCAGAGGGGTATCCAGCAGGTGAGATGAAACATGGTCCTATAGCTCTTGCAGATCCAGAACTTTTTACAATAGCTTTAATGCCTCAACATCTACACTATGAAAAAATAAAATCAAATGTAGAGGAGTTAAGTGCAAGAGATAGTACAATTTGTGCTATCTCACCACTTGATTTTGAATTAGCAGATGATTTTATAAAAACAACTCAAACAAATCATTATATGTTGGAATTTTTTGAGATGTTAGTAACTCTTCAATTACTTAGTATGGAGATAAGTATTAGACTTGGAAACGATGTGGATATGCCACGAAATCTTGCAAAAAGTGTAACTGTAGAGTAAAAAAATTTTATATTAAAATAACTAATAAAATTACTTAATATTTACTTAAGTAATATATAAGAGAATAATAGTTAGACTAATGGAATTTTTACTTTTAATACGAGGAGAGTTTTATGAAAAAGTTATTAGTTTTACTAATATTATTCTATTCAGTAGTAATTGCAGATACAATTTATTTTAAAAAAGGTTGGAATTTTGTAGGGTTTAATAACACTATAGATTTCTCTAAAGATAAAGATTTTAGTGATAACTCAAAAGTAAAAATAATCTGGAAATATACGGCAGATAATTCATCTGATTTTGGTTGGAATATATATACAAAAAATGATACTATTAAACAAAAAGCTTTAGAATTAGGATTTTATTATAATACAATTTTATCTTATTATGAAGGTGCTTGGGTATATGCACTAAAAGATTTCTCTTATACACCAGAGGCTAAAACTCATAATAAAACCAATACAGATATACCTTTTTATCATGGCTGGAACTTAGTATCAAGTGTAGATAACTCTAAAGCTTTTGATATGAATAATAAAAATATTATTAACTCAAAAGCTGTATGGGTATATAAAAACAATACTTGGTATGGAAAATTAGCAAATAATCCAAAACTAATATATAAAAAACTAACTTCAATAGAACCATATCAAGCTTTTTGGTTATATTATGAACCAGTTATTATCCCAAAAGATGGAAAAGATGGAAAAAACGGAACTGACGGAAAAGATGGTGCTGATGGAAAATCAGCATATCAAATATGGCTAGATGCTGGAAATAGTGGTTCTGAACAAGACTTTTTAGATAGCCTAAAAGGAAAAGATGGAAAAGATGGGGTTAATGGAACTAATGGTGTTGATGGAAAAGATTATAAACCACCAGTAGATAAAGATATAACTTTTGCTAGTGCAAGATTAATAGGAACTGTAAATATACAAAATGGTTTAGGTAAAAAGATATTAAAAAGAAGAAAACTATATGGCTTTATAGGAGATCCTAATAGAAGTTTAAAACTAGCTCCAAAAGGAGTTTCTTCTATGGATAAAAAACCATATAATGGTAAAATCAGAACAAAAGATTATGAACTACTTACAAATACATTTGATATAAATGTATCTAGTGATGGTAGCTTTACAGTTGATAATCTCCCTTCAAGTGGAGAATACTCACTTATATATGTAGATAAAAAAAATAATATTGGAACTAAAATAGATGATATATCTATAAAACCAGGTGAAGAGAAAGTTATAGATATAGGTTCAGCTTTTACTTTAGGTAGTATAAAACTAAATATACAATCACTTCTTTCAAATACAAATTTAGAAAATGCAAAAATAATACTAGGGGAACTTGATAGAGAGATTTTAACCGATAAAAATGGAGATGCTTTTATAGATGCTATCCCTCAAGGATCTTACTCTTTAAGAATACAAAAAGATGGATATGTATCAAAATACCTTACTTTTAATGTAACTGCAAATCAAACTATAAATTTAGAGACTATATTTTTAAACTCACAAAAAGGATCTCTAAGAGGTAAAGTTACATCTACTACACTTCCAAGCTTAGATAATATTGTAGTTTATGCAAAAGCTAGTGATGGATCACTTTATTCTACTTTAACAAATATAAGTGGAATATATAAGTTTGAAGCACTTCCAGTAGATAAGGGATACTCTGTAATAGCTTATGCTTATGGATATGCAAGTTCTAAAGTAGATAATATAGATATCTCAAATAATACTACTTCTGTAGCTTTAGATATATCTATATCAAAACTATCTTCAATCAATAACGGATCAATTTCAGGATTTGCTAGATTTGGTGATAAAGATGGATTAAACCATGCAGGGATAATTGTATCTCTTGAAGGGACTGACTATGAAGCAATCACTGCTAGAGATGGTAGCTTTATACTAAATAATATACCTCAAGGGAGATATACTATAAACTTTATAGATTCAAATTATGATACAACTACTATAAAATCTAAAAAAGTAGTCGCAGGTGCTACAACTATCTTAAGAGATATAACACTCTCTAGGGTAAAAGGTGTTGTAAAAGGTACAGTAAATCTACAAAATTTTCAAGATAATACAGGTATAAAAGTATCTATAAAAAATACAAATTATTTTACATATACAGACTCTACTGGAAAATGGTCTATGCAACTTCCAGTTGGAAACTATGATGGAGTAATATATGAAAAAGATCTATATGAAACAATAATAGATAATAATACTATTACTATAACTAAAAATGGAAACTATACAACATCTTCAAAATCTATAATAAAAATAGCCCAAAACTTTATAGGTAAAATAACAGTTTCAGGAACAACTAATTATAAAAACTGTTATATCAATATCTATGGTATAAGTGGAGATGCAAAAGGGGTTACCGCAAATATAAACCCAAATAAAGATGGAACTTTTAATATCTTAAATCTTCCTTTAGGGGAGTATAGCTATACTATAACATACTCAGATGGACTTCATGAGTCAATAGTAGGATCTGTAAATTTAGATGGAAGTAGTGATAACCTTGATCTAAAAACTATAAACCTAAGAAGCTCATACCTACAAATAAACAATGATGATATATATACAAATAGTAAAACGGTAACATTATTAATAGGTAGTAATACAGCTTCTTATATGCAAATAAGTGAAGGATCAACTATTTATGATAAGGAACCATTTGCATCTTCAAAAACTATCACTTTATCAGGAAATAATGGAGTAAAAAATATAAAAGTTGATCTGTTTGATAAAAATAACAATCCACTTCCAGCAGTATTGGATACTATTATATTAGATAATGTTTTACAATTATCAAGTTTTACTTTAGATGGAGCTTCTACAAAAGGGGATACTCTTCATATCAAACTAAATATAGGTGAAACTAATGCAAAAGCTTATGCTTCAATAGTTGGACTATTTGAAAATATAAAACTTGTAGATAATGGTAAATTTGGTGATGAGGAAGCAAATGATGGTATATATGAAAGAACTTATACTATATCTACTTCATATGAGATAGAGGCAAATGCTACAGCTAATGTTACAGATAAAGCAGGTAATAAAGCTATATTTACAACTTCAAGTCCCTTAGTGTTAAAAAGTCAGCCAAGTATTAAAAATATAAATACAATTTCTGATGCAGCAAATAATCAAATGACAATAAACTTTACTACAGATGAACCAACTACAAGTTTGATAAGCTATGGAGATAGTTTCACATCTTTAGATAATGAAATAGTTATAAAAGATACATTATCTACAAATCATACAATTACTTTATCCAATTTAGCTGCAAATACAGATATATATTATGAGATAAAAGTAAAGGATGCTTCAAATTTACAATCATTATATAAAAGCAAAGATAGATTAGCCCCTAAAAATCCTACAAATATATCAATAATAGCAGGAAATAGTGAAGTGGGATTAATCTGGGATAAAGTAGCTAAAAATGCAGTAGGATACAATATCTACAGATCTTTAGACAATGCAAGTTTTAGTAAAATAAATCAAGTGTTAATAACACAAAACTATTATCTTGATGAGTTTGTTTCAAATGCTCAAATATATTATTACTATATAACAGCTGTTGATAAACTAGGCAATGAATCTCTTGCAAGTGAAATCAAAAATGCAACACCAAAAGATACAATATCTGGTCCAACATCTTTAAGCAATGCTCTAATAGATAGTAATCAAATCTGGCTTAAATCTAAATCTCCATATAATATAGATAAAGATATAAAAATAAAAGAGAGAATTGAACTTATACTTATGCCAGGAACACAAGTGAAGTTTAAAGATAATTATAAACTTTTGGTTGAAGGTAAAATTACAGGATATGGAACAAAAGAGAATATGATAGTATTTGAAAAAGGAGAGATAGATTTTAATACAAATGAAGATAGTATATTAAACTATGCACAATTTAATTATATGAAAGCAGATGGTTATTCACACCTAATATTAAAAAATTCTATTATAAATAATAATGGTAATAATCTTGATATATATCTTCTTGAAAATTCTATTTTTAATGAGTTTGGAAGTGGTAGTTCAAGTTATGATAGTAATAATCGAATATCAAAAGTAATAAATAGTAATTTTTCTTTTATGGCTTTTGATTCAGGAGGAAATCCTACAACTTCTTCAAATTATATAGCATATATAAACTCAGCTATCAACTCAACTTTTTCAAATGCTAGTTTTAAAATAGACTCAATTATAGATTCAAATCTTACAAATACTCCAAGAATAAAAACATATTCAATATCTAAAGCAAATATAATAAATGCTTCAATTTCAGAAGCTAGTCATATAGAAAATTCAACTTTAACAAATATAACTTATGGTAGTAATAATGAATGTTGTAGTTACGATTCATCAAATGCAACTTTTAAAAATAATACAATAACAAAATCAACTATAACTTTAAGTGGTGATAATAAAAAACTAACTATGCACTATAATATTTTTGATAAAAATACAACTTTAAGTGCAGATAAACTTGATATCTCATATAACTATTGGGGTGAGAATAATCTTACTTCTATAGCTAAAAGAACAGGATACTCTTCAGATAAAGATAAAAAAACTCATCTTTATCCAATTATCACTTCATCTTCACTATATACAGCAGATTTTGATGATGATGGAATACCTGATTATATGGATAGTGACAATGACAATGATGGATATAGCGATCTACAAGAGGATTGGGCAAGTGATCCTAAATGGGGATCTGTATTTAGCCCTATAGATGCCAACTCTTATCCAGTAGATAGTAATGGTAAATCACTTCCAAAAGACAATGATATGGATGGTATAGCAGATGAAGATGATGCAGATGATGATAATGATGGCTTAAGTGATGAAGATGAGATCAACTATGGTACAAACCCATTTTTAAAAGATAGTGATGGAGATGGTGTAGATGATAATGATGAGATAATATATAAATATGATCCATTAGATAAAGATAATTATCCTCTAGTTGGAGATAAATCAGGTATTAATATAGATAGTTCAAATGTAAATAGTGATGGAGTAGTTTATATTGCAGGAAATTATTTAACTCTTACAAATATTACTATAAAACCAGGTACTAAAATAACTATCCAAAAAGATACAAGAGTTACCATAAGAGATAGTATAATATCTGGAACCAAAGAATCACCAATTATAGTAAGAAGTAGTGGAGCAGGTGATGGAAAACTTTATATAGATAATTCAGACTTAAGTTATGCAAATATTAAAATAGCATTTAGAATGAACTTACAAAATTCAAAAATTAGTTTTAGTGATATTGAGTTTAATAATGATTGGGATACTTTTACTTCAAGTAATTCTATAGTAACTAATTCATTTATTGCTGAAAATGGTTATTTACATAATAATGGTACTATAAAAAATAGTTATATTTTTAATAATAATTATGATTTTTACAATAATGCTAAATATTTTTATAATATTTATGCAAAAAAAATATATTTTAATGACGAAATCTTACCATATAAAGTAAGTTCTATTTGGGATCCTACAAATGTAGGGTGTTGGTGGGATAAAGATGATCCAGATACTTTTCCAGAAAAAAATCCACTTACAAATAGTGCTATTTTAAAAGGAAAAGTAAATCTACCAAATACTACTGATAACTCAGGGGTAGTAGTAAGCATACCAAATACAAGTATAAGCACTACAACAGATACAGATGGAAACTGGAACTTAACACTTAAAGCTAGAACTTATGAAGATATAGAATACTCTAAAGAGTATTTTCAAACCAAAATCAAAAATATATATACCACTTTAGAATCAGGAGAAACCAAAACTTTAGAACCTATAGATATGACTCAAAAATATGGGGTATTTAAAGGTAGTGTTACTATAGATGAAGCAAGTGATTTTACACTAGCAACTATAACTGCTACTAAAAATGGAGTAACTACTACATTTCATCCACAAGTTGATGGAAGCTTTATATCTCCACAATTAACTTTGGGGGATTATACTATAACTATAAGCTATCCAAATGGTAGTTGGGAGAGTGTAAGCTATGATAGATCTATAGTATCAGGAGTTACTGAATATACCTTACCTAAAACACATTTAAGAAATTCATTTGTATATATAAACAATAATGCAACATATACAAATACTCAAGAGGTAAACCTAAGCCTTACAAATGCAAATGCATCTACTATGCAAATAAGTTATGGAGATACTACTTTAGATGAAGAAGATTATAGCCAAACAAAAACTATCACTCTAAGTAGTGGTGATGGAGTAAAAAATGTAAATGTAGTATTTAAAGATAGTAGTGGAACTACATTAACTCCAGCAAGTAGCTCAATCATACTAGATACTACTGTAAGCTTAAATTCACTAACTCATAGTGGAGCTTCAACTATGCAAGATACTTTATCTATAGTTTTAGATGCAGGTGAATCAGGTGGAGAAGCTACAGTGTCGGTTGATGGTTTATTTAGTGATCTTAAACTTAATGATAATGGAGATGGAACATATAGTACAGAGTATATTATAGATACAGCAGATGAGTTTGATACGCCTATTGAAGCACATTTTATAGATAGGGCTGGAAATATCGCAGATATTAGTTCATCTTCAAATTTAGTATTAGCTACGACTCCAACTATATCAAATATCCACTCAACATCATCTAATACAGATATAACAATCACATTTGATACAAATGAACCTACAACTGCTATATTAAAATATGGTACAAATAAGGATGATCTAAACGATACAAAAACTATATCAGCTACTGAAAAAACCTCTCATAGTATAGATATAGCCTTTAACACTAGTGAAACATTATATTATGAGATAACAGTAGATGATAGTTCTACATCTACTGTAACTCAAAGTGAATCTGCTGTATTATCATCTTTAGCACCAAGTAGTATAAATGGCTCTGCAGGAGATAAAGAGGTAGGACTTATATGGAGTAAAATAGATAATGCTACAGGATATAATATCTACAGATCTACAAATAGCAATCATTTTACTAAAATAAACACAACACCAACTACAAATATATATTATCTTGATACTACAGTTTCAAATGATACTACATATTACTATAGAGTTACTGCAATTGTAGATGGTAAAGAGAGTGATAAAACTCTCTCTTTAAAAGCAACACCTAGTAGCTCTTATGCAGGGCCAACTACTATTGATGGTGGAGTGATACTTGCAGATACTATTTGGCTATCTAGTAGATCACCATATAAATTAACTGGAAATATCCTAATAAAAGAAAATAGAAAGCTTATACTTCTAGCAGGTGCTAAAATAGAGATGCTAGGGGATAATAGACATATTATGAATAAAGGCTATATCTATGGATATGGAAGTAGTGATAGTAAAATAGTTGTAGATGATGGAAGTATAATATTTGACACTACAAATAAAAGTGAATTAAATTTTGCAGAGATTAACAATGTAAAAATTTATAAAAAAGATTCATCTGGAACATTAGTTTCACTTACACTTAATAATTCAGCTATAAAAGTAAATAACAATAGTGGTAAAGCTAATTTTTATGTTAATAAAATAAATAATTCAATTTTTAAACAAGAAGGATATGGTGAAAATTATTACTATAATATAACAAGTTCATCATATGCAAGAATTGCTAGATTTGGTACATCTATAAATTCAATATTTAAAAAAGTAAATAGCTCAGGAGAAAATGATACCACAAATAATTATATAGTTTATATCACAAATAGTGATACAAATTCTACTTTTATAGGTGGTGGAATTTATGGTTCAACTTTTAATGATTCAACTTTTACAAATGTTTATAAAGTAAGTGGTTACACACACAATAATATTATTGCAGATGGAACTATATTTGAAAATGTATCAAGTATAAAAAATTCAAGGATAGATAATGGTTCTATAAATGGATCAAATATGAAATTAAATAATAATAAATTTAATAATACCAATATTAAAATAAGCAATACCACTAAACTTACTATGAGATATAATATATTAGATAGTAGTTCTAAAATAGTAAATTCTGGAAATCTAAATAAATATTTTGATATCTCATATAATTATTGGGGAAGTAGTGATCTTGATACAATAGTTGCTCAAACAAACTATTCTCCATCTAAAGATGATAATACACATCTATATCCGATTATTACTTCACCACTATTGTATGAAGCAGATTTTGATGGTGATGGAATAGAAGATTATAGAGATAATGATAATGATAATGATGGTTTTTCAGATCTACAAGAGGATTGGGATAGTGATCCAGCTTACGGATCTATCTATAGCCCACTAGATAGCAACTCATACCCAGGAAGTGATACAGGAGCTACTATAGATAAAGATAATGATATGGATGGTACAGCAAATAAAGATGATTTAGATGATGATAATGATGGTATAAGTGATAAAGATGAAGAAACTTATGGTACAAATCCACTGTTAAAAGATAGTGATGGAGATGGTGTAGATGATAATGATGAGATAGCTTATAAATATGATCCACTAGACAAAGACAATTATCCTATCAAAGGTAATCAATCTGGTATCAATATAGATAGTTCAAATGTAAATAGTGATGGAGTAGTTTATATAGCTTCAAGTACCACATTAACAAATATAACTATAACTGCTGGTACTAAAATAACTATTAAAGATGCAAGTGTAACTTTCAAAAATTCAACTATATATGGATCAAAAGAGAATCCTATTATATTTAGATATACAGGAACAGGTAAAATTTATTTAAAAAATACAAGTATGAATTATGCAAATATACAATTATATAGAATATATTTACAAACTCATTCTAATTTAAGCAATTCTGATATTGAACTATATAACTATGCTAATATTGATTCAACTTCAATTTTAGAAAATAGTTTTATTAAGCATCCAAATAGTGATTATTGGTATAATTATGGGACAGTAAAGAATACTTATATAACTGGATCATATTATATAAAAAATTATGGGACAATAACTAGTTCATATAGTAATTTGAATTCATATTATATAAGAAATTATGGAACTGTTCGAGATAGTTATGCGAATTATGTATGTTCATATAATTCTAGTAATGAAATGATAAATTCTATAACGGATAAAATATATGCTAATTCAACTAATAAAGCGAATGTAGTAAACTCAGATATTAAACTTTCTAGTTCTGGTACAAGAAATATTTTCTTTAATAATACCTTTATAGGAAAATATGGAAGTGATGAATATTATAGTGGCTTAGGAGATACAAATACAACAGATCAAATAGGTGATAGAGTTACTGAGACTACATTTAGTATAGATGGAAGTGATTATAAAGTAGATGGTATAGTAAATCCAAGGGATACAAAAAATTATCCAGATTGGGTAAATGATCCATCAACTAAACAATATTTTTGGGATCCTACAAATGTAGGGTGTTTATGGGATAAAGATAATCCAGATGAATTTCCAGAACCATAAAATATAGGTTTTTAAATTTGACATAAAAAAGTATCTTTTGTATAATGATAAAAAAGTTTTATAAAAGGTATTTTTTATGACAGATCAAGAACTTAAAGATTTAGTAGCAAGTTTAGCAATAGAGTCTAAAAAGACAAGTGAGCAGATGAGAAAAACAGATGAACAAACAAGAAGAACAGATGAAAAATTAGATAAATTGGAAAAATCTTTAAAGCATATGAAACAAATAGTGGGTGGTATTTCAAATAACCAAGGAGATGTAGCTGAAGAGTTTTTCTATAACTCTTTATCCTCAAACCCAAGCTTAAATGGTATAGAATATGATTTTGTAGATAAAAATGTAACTAGACACTCAAAAAAAGACAATATCCAAGATGAATATGATATTTTAATGATCAATGGTAAAGATATAGCTATAATAGAAACAAAATATAAAGCTCACCAAAATGATATAGATAGATTACTAAATACAAAATATACAAATTTTAAAAAACTATACCCAGAATATAAAAATTACAATCATCATCTAGGACTTGCAAGTTTTTATATAAATGATGATATAAAAAATAAAGCATTAAACAATAATATTATGCTCCTTCAAAGAAAAGGTGATATTATAGAAACTATTGTGCCATAATTTATAAGTAAAAAAATGTTTTTTTGAAATTTGACATAGTAAAGTATCTTTTGTATAATAATAAAAAAGTTTTATAAAAGGTATTTTTAGTATGAAAAGACAACTACCATATGGTTTAGCAGATTTTACTAGAATAAAAAGGGAAAACTGGTACTATATAGATAAAACCAGGTTTATTCCCCTAGTAGAACAAGAACAAAGCTTTTTATACTTTCTTCGCCCTAGAAGATTTGGAAAATCACTTTTAGTAAATATGCTAATAGCATATTATGATATATTTTATAAAGATGAATATGATCTTATCTTTAAAAATACTTGGATACTAAATAACCCCACAAAACTAAAAAATAGCTTCTATATACTAAAATTTGATTTTAGTGCAGTAGATGTTACACGATATGAAGAGAGCTTTAGAAATCATCTAAATACAAAATTAAACTCTTTTATACTTAAATATAATTTACCTATAAAAATAGAATTTGATAATCCTATAGATAATATAGAATATGTACTAGAATATTGTAAATCAAAAAGTTATGATGTATATCTTTTTATAGATGAATACGATAACTTTGCAAATAAACTTTTAGCTTCAAATGTTAATAACTATAAAGATATAGTTACAGATAAAACAGCTTCATATAAAGAGTTTTTTACTATGCTAAAAGCAGGAACAAGTGATAATGATAGTAGTATTAGAAAGATGTTTTTTACAGGAGTAACACCAGTAGCTTTATATGATGTAAGTAGTGGTAACAATATAGGTAAAAATATATCTTTATCAAAAACATTTAATGATATGGTAGGTGTAACTAAAAAAGAGTTAGAAGAACTTATATCTTACTATAACCTAGATGATAAAAAAGATGATATTATATCTAAATGTAACTACTGGTACAATAACTATAGATTTAATAAAGATATTGAACATACTATTTATAATAGTGATATGATACTTTATTATTTATCTAAAAAAGTTTTTTTTATACCATCTTTTGGTACTAATACTTTAAATATTTTTGTAACTAAGCTATCTACTACTATTTTATTTTGATCTATTAAGAATATATCTGTAGGATCTTTTTTTATTGATTCTTCTAACTCATCAATATTATCAATATTTTTAATATCACCACCTACTTTAAACTTTATATTAGCTTTACCTAAAATAGTATGTATTTTACCCTTAAATGAATCATTTCCATAAATAAATATATTCAATAAAACAACCTTAATAATTATTTGCTTAAAGTATAGCTAGATTTTATTAAATTTTAGATAAAATATGTTTTAAATTAATACAATAGGATAAAATACTTTGAAACAACTATTATTTATTTTTTTTATAACAGTTTCTTTATATGCCCAAACAGTTAAAGATATATCAAATATTGTAGGTATTAGAGAAAATCAACTTTTAGGCTATGGGCTTTTAGTAGGTCTTCCTGGTACTGGAGATAAAAGTCAATTTACAATGCAATCTTTACAAAATCTTCTTAGAAATTCATATGTAAAAATTCCTGCTTCTTCTATAAAATCAAAAAATATTGCTGCAGTTATGGTAACTGCATCTTTGCCACCATTTGCTAGACAAGGAGATAAGTTGAAATTAAAAATATCTTCAATTGGTGATGCAAAATCTATAGATGGTGGTCAGCTTCTTATTACTCAACTAAAAGGTGTAGATGGTAAAGTATATGCTTTAGGACAAGGAACTGTAACTGCAAATAAAAGTATTAAAACTACGGGATATATTTATGATGGTGCTATTGTTGAAAATGAAGTAAACTATAATTTAAGTGGTGAAACAAGTATAACATTGAGTTTACTTCAACAAAGTGCCCAAACAGCAGCTTTATTAGAAGAAAAAATCAATAAAACTTTTAATAAACCAATAGCTATGGCATATGATACAAGAACTATTAAAGTGAAAAAACCAGATAGTATCTCAATGATACAATTTATATCAAAAATTCAAAACATTAAATTAACCTCAGATATAAAACATAAAATAGTTATAGATATTCAAAAACAACTTATATTAGCAGGAGCAGATATTATTATAAAACCTGTCGTAGTACAGATGAGCAATTTTACAATTAGGATAAAACAATCTTCTTTAAGTGAAGAAGATTGGGAAAATAATACAAAAAATAAAGGAAAAGATATAGGGGATGATGTCAAAATAGGACAAACTACTCAAATAGATATAAACAATGCACTTTTAAATAGCAAAGAAAAACCAACTATATCAAATCTTATGAGAGCTTTAAAGATGATGAAAGTAGATATAAAAGACATTATAGATACAATTAAAATGTTAGATAAATTAGATGCTATAGATGCAACAGTAGAAGTGGTGAAATAATATGGCAGAGTTTTTAAGTCAAGATGAGATAGATGCACTATTAGATATTGCAGAGGATGATGGTGGTTTAGATGAGATAGAAGTAGAAGCAGCATCAGAAGCAAAAGATAAAAGTTATGCTATATATGACTTTAAAAAGCCAAATAGAATATCAGCAGATCAAATGAAAGCTTTTAATGCTTTGCATGATAAAATGCTAAGGGCTACCATTAGTGATGTATCTGCGATGCTTAGAAAAATTGTTGATATAAAGTTGTATAGTATTGAACAAATGACTTATGGAGAATTTATTCTTTCAATTCCTCAAATTACCAGTTTAAATACATTATCTTTAAAGCCTCTTGATGGTCGTATAGTAATAGAATGTAATCCAGGAATCAGTCATAAAATAATAGCACATCTACTTGGAAATGGTGATAGTGCATTAACAGACTCAACAGAAAAAGAGTTAACAGAGATCGAACTTCAGGTCTTTGATCATTTTTATAAACTTATAGTAGAACATCTAAGAGAAGCTTGGGATGATGTATCAACAATAAATTTTAAAATTGAAAGTAGAGATACAAATGCAAATGCAATTCAAATTATATCAGATCATGAGATAGTTTTACTCGTAGTTTTTGAGATCACTATAGATGAAGAATCAGGATTTTTATCTATTTGTTACCCTATTTCTTATATAGAACCTCTTTTAGAGATCATAGTAGAAAAAGTATTTGCTGAAGCAAAAAATAAAAAAATAAGTAAAAAAAGAGATATTAATACGCTTATTTCAGGCGCAAGAATGAATATAGATGCAATGCTTGCTGAAACTGAACTATCTATAAAACAACTTTTAAATTTAAAAGAGGGTGATATAATAGCATTTAATAAAAATGCTACAAGTGCATCTACAAAACTATACATAAACAATAAAGAAAAATGGCTAGGAATTGCAGGTACTCAAAACAACAGAAAAGCAGTACAAATAAAATCAAATATCGATCATGAAAAAATGGAAACATTAAAAGTTCTAAAAGGATTAAATGAACAACGAGTATTAGAAGCTAAACAAGCACAAGAAGCTATAGATAGTTTATTAAAAACAAGAGATGAATTTACAACACAATAATACAAAATTATTAACAATTACCAATATAATAATATTATCTAATTTTATTATATTTGGTATCCAAAACCAAATTGAATCTTTAACTACACTATTAGGTCTTAATATCTTATTTTTTCAATATAATTTTTATTATCAACTATTTTCTACTATGTTTATTCATGGTGGTATTGCTCATATATTGATGAATATGCTAGTTTTATTTCAATTTGGTACAACAATAGAAAGTCATCTTGGAAAAGTAAAATATATACTTTTATATTTTTTAGGGGGTACTCTTACATCTATTGGTACTTTAGTATATATGTACTATACAAATTCTTGGGTAAATGTAATAGGAGCAAGTGGAGCTATTAGTGTGCTTCTTGGTTGGTTTGCTCTAAAAAACAATATACAAAGAAATGGTATAATAGTATGGGTTATTCTAATATCTTTTGCACCGCTACTTTTAGGACTTCCAATTGCTTGGTATTCTCATCTTATTGGTTTTGCTCTTGGATGGCTATTAGGCTATATAATATAAGGGTTTATAGCACTTTTGTAAATTTACATTTTTAAAAATATAAAATATTTTTTGAGTGATTTTAAGTGTATTTTTGGTAAGCTAAGGTGTATAAAAAAGTGTATATGTTATAATTTTTTATAAATTTTATACACTTTGGAATAAAAATGGCACAATATGCAGGTATCAAAAAGAAAAAACTAAAAAATGGCTCTATTGCTATTATGGTTCGATTTAAACATTTAGGTATAACATATCCAGTAAAAAACTTTACTAAACTATTTGAAGTAAGAACAGAAAAAAGTGCATTTGATAAACTTTTGGAAGTAAAAAATTTACTCTCACAAGGTAAAGACCCTTTTTCAAACTCTTTAAATACACTAAATCAAATTTTTGAAAAAAGAATGGAAACAAATCTAAAAAATGGTATTTGGACTCAATCAACTACAAAAGGTTATCAATACTTTTATAACAAACATATAAGAAATAGTATAGGACACTATAAAATTGAAAAAATAAAATATGAACATATTATAAAAATATTGAATAATTTTAACAATACCCAATCAGGGTCTAAAAATACACTTATTGATATTTTAAAACCAATTTTTCAAGAGGAGTTTAATAAAAATAACATTATTGAAAATATAATGTTAAAAATACCAAAATATACAGTAAAAATTCAAAAAGAAGATTTAAGTAAAAGAACAAATCTAAACTATACAGATATTGTAAGAAAACTTTATAATGCAATACCACTTTATAATCAAGCAAAAAAACACAACATAGAACAACATAAAATATTTCTTTATATGCTGTTATTAACTGCTCATAGATTTGGAGAATTAACTCAACTTGAAAAAAAACATTGTGATATAGAAAAAAGAAAAATTATAGCACCAAAAGAGATAACAAAAACAAAAGAGGACTACCACTACCCTATACCAGATGAGTGTATAGAATATATAAAAAATCATAAAGGTGGAAAACTATTTAATATTCCAAGAGGTGGAACAGCAAGTAGAGTTTTTCATAGATTGTTAATAAAAGCAAATATACAAACTATCAATAATCATAGTATATCAATGCACGATACAAGAAAATTAATGTTATCTATTATGATTACTAAACTAAATATAGATAGTAGATTGGCTGATTATTGTTTAGATCATAAACCACAAGGGACAATCAAACACTATCTTGAATTTACTTATGAAGATAAAGTAAAAGCATATAATAGATATTGGAACTATATAAGAAATATAGTTGAAAAAGAGTCAATATCTCCAATACCTATAAAAACTCAAAATAATAGTTTTGATAGATTAAAAGAGTTAGTTGATATGCTTAAAAATGGTTTTATTACACAACAACAGTTTGAAATTGAAAGAGATAAATTGTATAATTCATAGTATAAAATCAAAGGGTAAAGTTTGGGTTCAAAAAATAGAATTTTTTTAGGTATTATCACACCTTTAATAGTGCATAATATTAGAAATATTTTTAAAAGTAAAAAATTATTTATATCAAATAAAAAAGCAAAAAAAATATCAATAGACCATCCAAAACAAGCAGTATATATTGAAAAACATAGTTTTCAAGTATTGTTAGATAATTGTATAGCATCTTGTGAATATAAAGAAGATGGTATTATAAATTTTATCACATATACAAACAATGAATATCTGATATTTGGAATATCTAACAATAATTTTTACAATGAACTATCAACTATTTTCAAACCAAGTATAAGACAACTTATAAAATGTAAAGATACAATAGTATTTTTTAAAAATGAATATAAAATAGAGTTCGAAAAGTATATAAATTAAGTGGTGGGAGGGAAGCACCCCACATCTTTTCCATACCAGTCCGCCTTGAGTATAAACTCCTAAATATTTAACCTACTCTAAAGATAGATTAATTTAAGGGTATGAGGCATATGAATTCCCATATTTTCACTTCACTTAATTTTTTATTAATAAAATTATACTACAAACTAACTAAAAAAGTCAATAAGTAAAAATACAATTTTTTACTTATATATCCAAAATCCCTCATCTGCTTCAATACTATCAAAACTATCAAATCCATGATTTTGAATAAGTGCTTTTTTTGCACTATCTGGTGAGTAGGCTCTCCAACTATTATTTATATCATTATATTTCCATATAAATTTTGTATTATTAAATATATCAAGATTTTGTATAGAACTACTTGTTCCTAATAGATGCCAACCATTTGATAGATTATCTAATTTATCAGTAGTTATAGAAGATACTTTTGTAGTATTTACCTCTTGAAGTGTAGTATAATCTACTGGTACAGTTGTATTTGTCTCCCAATCTGCTGGAGCATCACACTTGCTTGGAAATTGAAACCATCTATTAGTAATTGGACTTTTAGCATATATAATTTCATCTGAACAACCTAATTTATAAAGTGCTTTTATCTCATCTTCATTTAAGGCTCGATTATAGATACGGAGGTCGTCTATTAAACCGTCATTATACCAATCAGAACGTTCTGGTTTACCTGTATCATTTTCTTTATATCCAACTGCCCCGATAGAAACACCACTAAAAGTTCCACTCCAACTTAATTTTGAATCATAAAAAGTTTTTTCTGTATCAAACTGTCCATCTATATATAACTTAAAAGTATAACCATCAATTATTCCTAATACATGATGCCATTTTCCATCACTTATATACAAATTTGATTTAATTCTATTATCCCAATCCCAACTAGTATTTCG
This sequence comes from alpha proteobacterium SCGC AAA288-E13, assembly GCA_000504605.1. The sequence continues at coordinate 425 of AZHQ01000012.1, read as the reverse complement.
ATACATTAATGATAATTTATTTTCATAAATCATAAAATAATACCATCCACTTGTAGTATTATCTGAAAATATTGTAGCATTATCATCTGTTGTTTTTATAAAAGCGGACAAAGTTATATTTTCACTAATGTAATTTACATCAAATTCATTGTAGTGCCCCAAATTTATATATTGATTATTGTCATTTTTATTGTTATCAAAACTAACTGCCTTTCCAATAACTCCATCTACATATTCTACTCCACCATATTGTGTTCCATTATTACCATTTCCACTACTATCATTTGCATCTCCTTCAAACTCATAGTGTGCTACTAAACCATCGCTTAGGTTTATATCTGCAAATATATTTGTAGTAAATAAACCACTTACTAATACTACACTTGATATTAGTTTTTTCATCTTCTCTCCAATTTGTTTTTTTT
>AZHQ01000011.1 GCA_000504605.1 alpha proteobacterium SCGC AAA288-E13 | reverse complement strand
AAGCAAGTGTAGCATCGCAGATAAATCAGCTACAATCGGCAATCCCGAGATACTTTTTCCTAATGCAATAGGTAGATTAATTTCTCTTTTTTACAACTCCATCTATCCATCCCAAACCTTGGAAGCATCTAATAAGGTTTGTTTCCCGTTTTTCCCTAAAAACAAAATTAAATTTTTAAAATTTTTAAAATTTTTTGTTACAATTTTAAAAATCGATTGAATTGGTTTAAAAGCGCGAGCAACAATTATATCTGCCTCCAAATTTTTCTGCTCGAAAACATCTTTTTCTAAAACCAAGGCATTCAAATTCAATTTTTTTACTACCTCACATAGAAACTGGCATTTTTTTGGACTCTTCTCATACAAATCAATTCTGATTGGGTATTTTTTTTCCCTAAACAATATTGACAAAACAATTCCAGGAAATCCAGGACCCGTACCTAGATCAGCACAAATTTTGTTATTTTTATTAATAAAATCAATAACTTGAGCACTATCTAATATATGTCTTGTTTTTAATATGTTCTCAGTAGATTTGCTAATAAGGTTAAGTTTCCTATTATTTTCTAATAATAGGTCTTCATATACATTTAAACTCCTAATTGTTTCACGTGAAACTTGTAAAAATTTTGTCAATTCATTATGGTTTTGGCTTTTAGAAGCCATTTATGCAGTTTTTCGTAAGGATTGTCTTTTTACGAACGATAATAATATATAAACTGCAGCTGGAGTAATACCATCTATTCTTAACGCCTGACCCATTGTTTTTGGCTTTATCTCCTTAAACTTTGATTTTACTTCATTTGAAAGACCGCTTAAACAGTCATAATCTACATTTTCCGGGATAACTAAATTTTCATCCCTTTTAAATGCCAATATATCAGCCTTTTGTTTGACTAAATAGTCCTTATAATGAGCATTTATTTCAATTTGTTCATCAATTTCATCAGAATATTTAATAATTTCAGGCCATATTTCTCTCAATTTTGAAATATTAACTCCTTTTTGACCTAATATTTGGTTCGCAGACCTAATTATTCCGTCTTTGGCTATTTTTATACCAGATTTTGCTGCTTTAGATGGCGAAAGAGATAATTTATCCAGTTTTGATGAAATTTTTGAGATTTTATGTATTTTATCGGCAAAAATCTTCATTCTTTCTTTACTAATTAAGTTAATTTCATTACCTTTTAATGTTAGCCTTTGATCAGCATTGTCAGCTCTTAGTGATAGTCTATATTCTGCCCTCGAAGTAAACATTCGATATGGTTCAGCAACACCTTTTGTAACTAGGTCATCTATCATAACTCCAATGTAGGCATCGGAGCGGTCTAATATAAATGGTTCTGAATTTTTTATTGAGAGGGCAGCATTGATTCCAGCAATCAAACCTTGTGCGGCTGCCTCTTCATAACCTGTTGTTCCATTGATTTGACCTGCAAGAAATAAATTTTGAATTTTTTTTGTCTCTAAAGTTAGAAATAGTTCTCTAGGATCAACATAATCATACTCAATAGCATATCCCGGTCTAATTATTTGAACATGCTCTAACCCATTGATTTTACTAAGTATTTCAGCCTGCACATCTTCTGGTAGAGATGTTGAAATTCCATTTGGATAGATTGTATGGTCATTTAATCCCTCTGGCTCTAAAAATATTTGATGTCGATGCTTATCAGAAAATTTTACTACCTTATCTTCGATTGATGGACAATATCTTGGACCAACTCCTTTTATATTTCCCGAGTACATTGCACTTCGTTTTAAATTTTTAGAAATAATTTTGTGAACCATTTCATTCGTATAAGTCATCCTACATGAAATTTGTTTATTAAAAATTTTTTTTGTTAAAAAAGAAAAAAAATATGGATCATCATCCGCTTTTTGTTTTTCCAAATTTTTAAAATTAATTGTTCGTCCATCTAACCTTGGTGGTGTTCCAGTTTTTAATCTTCCAATTTTACAATTATATTTTTTCAATTGCTCGCTTAAACCTGTAGAAGATTTTTCATTAAATCTTCCAGCTGGAGTTTGTTCCTCGCCAACATGAATTATTCCATTCAAAAAAGTTCCAGTTGTTAAAATTAATTTTTTGCAAAAAACTGTTTTGCCAGACTGAGTTTCAAATCCAATTATGCTATTTTTATCAAAAATGAACCGAATTACGGGATCAGAAAAAACCCTTAAATTACAATAATTTAGGAGTTTTTCTTGCATAAATTTACGGTATAAAGCTCTATCTGATTGTGTTCTTGGACCTCTTACAGCTGGTCCCCTACTTCGATTTAGCAATCTAAATTGAATTCCAGACTTGTCTGCTACATCACCCATGACACCATCAAGAGCATCAATTTCTCTAACAAGATGACCTTTACCAAGACCTCCAATTGCAGGATTGCAAGACATCTCTCCAATTGTTTCAACCTTGTGAGTATATAAAGCGGTGTTAACACTTAACCTTGCTGATGCTGCAGCTGCTTCACAGCCAGCATGTCCACCGCCGATTACAACTACGTCAAATGATAAATCATTTTCCATGCTTGGAATTTATAGATGATCTTAATATTTACAAGAAAAGAGATGATTTGTGTCTAATTTCTATTAATTTTCATCATTTTTTTAGAATATTTTTCAAAAAAAACTGCAAAATAGGCGTTCATTTGCCTATACAAAAATCGTTGAAAATGCTGCCTAAAATCTCTTCTACATCAACTTTTCCGACTATCTTTCCAAGATGTCTACTGGCTAATCTTAGATCCTCAGCTGCTTTGTCAAATTCTTCACTTCCATTTTTGTTTTTAAAATTTTTTAAATGAATAATACATTGTTCAAGATGTTGTCTGTGTCTTTCTCTTGTAATTAAAATATCACCATGACTTAAAAATTTATTTTCTAACTTACTTTTTATTTTTGAAATTAATTGATCAAGATTTGAATTATTTTTTATTGAGACTAAAACATGATCATAATTTTTAAACTTATGATTTAACTTTCCATTTAATAAATCAGATTTATTAACTACTATAATGGCATTTTTTTTGACTAAATCCTTAAAAACACCAGTAAAATCAACGTTTTTAACGTCTACGATTACTAGCTTCAAATCAGCATCTTCGGCACGATTAAGTGCTAATTTTATTCCTTTTTTTTCTATTTCATTTTTAGATTCTCTTATTCCTGCTGTATCTGAAACTACAACTGGGTATCCATCTAAATTTAAATGAGTTTCAATTACATCTCTTGTAGTGCCTGCAATTTCAGAAACAATCGCTACATCTCTTTTTGAAAGATAATTTAATAAACTAGATTTTCCAGCATTAGTGGGTCCAACAATTGCAATTTTAAATCCTTCTCTAATTCTTTCTCCAACTTTTTGGTCATCTAAAACTTTTTTAATTTCTGATGAAACTTGATCAGATACTTTTTGTATTTCAGATAATATATCTTTTGGTAAATCTTCATCTGGAAAGTCTATTTTGGCTTCAACATGCGATAAAATTTTTAAAAGTTTTCCTCTCCATGAATTAAATTGATCTGAGGATTTACCACTCATGATTTTGATTGCTTGTTTTCTTTGAATCTCTGTTTCAGATGAAACTAAATCTGCAATACTTTCTGCTTTTAATAAATTTATTTTTCCATTTTGAAATGCAATTTTTGTAAACTCTCCAGGTTCGGCTAATCTACAATTTTTAATTTTTGAAATTGAGGAGTGGAGAGCACTGATCACAGCTCTACTACCATGCACATGGAATTCTGCCAAATCCTCACCTGTGTAGCTGTTTGGACCTGGAAACCATATAATTACCCCTTCATCTATTAGCTCATTTGTATCAATTTTATTGAACTTTTTGAAGGTAGCCACTCTTGGGGATGGTAAATCCTCTCTCGTGATCTGTTTTATCACCCCAGAGGTACCTTTGCCTGATACACGCACCACAGCAATGCCCGATATGCCTGGACCAGATGAAAGTGCATAGATAGTCATAAAAATTTAGTATAGCTTGAATCTATTATATTGGAATTAATTTATTTCGATGAATTCTTTATCCATTAAAACAGAATTTGGTTGGATTAGTGCTCTTGAGCAAAGAAATAAAATTGTAAAAGTTAAATTCGGTAAACATAAAAATAAATCTGTTAGCAAAAATCTAATAAAATTTAAAAGCAATCTTATCAATTTTCTAAATAGAAAAAATAATACTTTCGGATCTGATTTTCTTATTAAAGGAAATATCATTCAAAAAAAAGTTTGGAAAGAATTAACTAGAATTAAACTAGGTAAAACAAAAAGTTATGGGGAAATAGCAAAAAAATTTAAACTATCACCTCGTCATGTGGGTAAAATATGTGGTCAAAATAAAATTGCCATAGTAATACCTTGCCACAGAGTTGTTAGATCAGATGGAAGTATGGGAGGATTTTCATCAAGGGGAGGAATTATTCTTAAAAAAAAAATATTAGATTTTGAAAAATCATGGAAATAATAGTTTTACAACACATAAAAATTGAAGATCCAGGATATATTAAAGATTTGATGATGGCCGATGAGTGGAAGCTTACTACTATAGAATTAGATCAGGGTGATAAAATTCCAAATGATTTGAATAAATTTGATGCTATGTTTTGTATGGGTGGTCCCATGGATACCTGGATGGAAGAAAAATATCCTTGGCTCATTGAAGAAAAAAAAAGAATAAAAGAATTTGTCATTAATTTAAAAAAACCTTTTTTAGGTTTTTGTTTAGGATGCCAGCTTTTGGGGGAAGTAGTTGGTGGTAAAGTGGTAAAATCCGATCCTGCTGAAATTGGAATAATGAATGTGAATTTTGTGAAACATAAAGAGAATGATATTCTTTTTTCTACATTTCCCGAAAAAATCAAAGCTCTTCAATGGCATTCATACGAAGTTAAAAATCTTGAAAGTAATAAAGATATAACTCTTCTAGCTTCATCTCCAACAACAAAATACCAGATTTTTAAATATCAAAATCATGCTTATGGAATTCAATTTCATATTGAAATTAAAAAATCAACAGTCAATGATTGGGGATGTGTACCTGAATATAAGTCTGCTTTAGAAGCTCAATTTGGAGATGGCGCTTTAGAAAAATTTGATCAAGAAGCTAAAGTAAATATGAAACAAATGAACATTTTTTCAACTATTCTGTATTCAAAATTTAAAAGAGAAATTTTGAAAATTTAGTTTATTTAAGAATTAACTTTACCTAACAAATTAACCGTTAAAACACCTGCAATAATTAAAGCTAGGCCTATTACTGTATAAAGATTAGGCATTTGATTAAATTTATAAATACCAACAACTGAAGTTGCAATAATGCATAATCCTGCAAACGAAGCGTAAGTAATACCAACAGGAATTGTTTTCATAACAAGTGATAAAGTGTACATGCATCCAACAATGGTTATTGCCGTTAGAATACTTGGTATTAATAATGTAAAACCTTGAGCACCTTTAGCAAAACCATTCGCAGCAGTACCTAGGACAGCTGCAACTATTAATATTATGTACGCCGTTATATTGCTCATTTTGTAATTATTTCCTTAAACATTTTTATTATTTAGTAATTTAATACTTTAAACACCTTCGGCTATAATCAAATTAGTGTCGCAAGCTTTCTCTCTTACTGCTTTTGCAGCTTGATATCCTTCTGATTCATAAAATTTACGAGCTTGGTCCATGCTCTTAAATTCAAAAACAACAACTACACCTGGTTTCTTTCCTTCTCTAGCTTCAGCATTAGGAGTTCGAACAAGAATCTTGGCGCCATATTCTTTAACAACTGGTAACGCCATTTCTCTAAATTTTTCAAAACCCTCTTTGTCACGTACATGTATATCTGCAACTATATAGCCTTTGGCCATATTTATTTCTCCTTTTGTTATTTTGTTAATTTAACTATAGATCTTATCGGCAAGTCCATAACAAAGAATTGCACTCAACAGAGTTAAAACGCCTGGTGCAATTATTCCTTCAATTGAAGTTTTTTCTGTATGGCCAAGTTTGTTAATCTTAATGGTATAAACACCAACTATAAACGCACTTAAATTTTGCATGAATATTAAATTGAAAAATCCCCATGTTCCATTAACGCCACCATCTCTTACAAACATGATATAAAGCGCCATCAAAAAAGCGCCAATAAACAATGAACCAAACAATCTTGTCATTATAGCACCAGTGCTATCCACGCCATATTGATCTAGAAATGATTTAGTTGCAAACACACATCTATACGCATAGACCGCGTAAGCTATAAAATGAATTATGAAAATTACTAAATAAATTAAGCCGTTAAATTTTTCTATCATTATTTTATTCAATCACAACTTAAATAATAGATCAAGCAGGTTTGTTCATTGAATCAAAAAATTCAGCATTATTTTTGGTAGCATTTAATTTAGAAATTAAAAATTCTATAGCATCCAATGTCCCCATCGAACTGATTATCCTTCTTAAAACATTCATCTTTTGAAGATCACCTTTTTCAAAAATAAGTTCTTCTCTTCTCGTTCCAGATTTTGTAATATCAACAGCTGGATAAATTCTTTTATCATGAACTTTTCTATCCATAATTACTTCGCTATTTCCAGTTCCCTTAAATTCTTCAAAAATTACTTCGTCCATTCTGCTACCAGTATCAATTAAAGCTGTTGAAACTATAGTAAGTGATCCACCTTCTTCTACATTTCTAGCTGCACCAAAAAATCTTTTTGGTCTTTGCAGTGCATTTGCGTCTACACCTCCTGTTAGGACTTTACCAGAACTAGGGATAACGGCATTATATGCTCTGCCAAGTCTAGTAATAGAGTCTAGAAGTATTATTACATCTTTTTTGTGTTCTACTAATCTTTTAGCTTTTTCAATAACCATTTCAGCAACAGCAACGTGCCTTGATGCTGGTTCATCAAATGTAGAACTAATTACTTCTCCTTTGACAGTTCTTTGCATGTCTGTAACTTCTTCTGGTCGCTCATCAATTAATAAAACCATAAGGTAACATTCTGGATAATTAGTGGCTATCGAATGAGCAATATTTTGAAGCATTATTGTTTTTCCCGCTTTCGGTGGAGAAATTATTAAAGACCTCTGTCCTTTGCCAATGGGAGCAATTAGATCAATAATTCTTTGGGTAAGATCTGGATTTTTTTCAGTTTTTTCTTTTTCGACTTCCATCTTTAATTGTTTATCTGGATAAAGGGGTGTTAAATTATCAAATGCAATTTTATTTTTTCCTTTTTCAGGACTTTCAAAATTTATTTGATCAACTTTAAGTAATGCAAAGTATCTTTCTCCATTTTTTGGAGATCTTACTTGACCTTCTATAGAATCGCCTGTTCTTAAACCAAATCTTCTAATTTGACTTGGACTAACATAAATATCATCTGGACCAGGTAAATAGTTTGATTCGATTGCCCGCAAAAAACCAAAGCCATCTTGCAAAACTTCTAGAACACCACCTGCGGTGATTTCTTCTTTATTGTCAGCAAGTTTTTTTAATATAGCAAATAATATTTCTTGCTTTCTTAATGTGCTAGGATTTTCTATTTCAAGTTTTTCAGCTTTAGCAATAAGTTCTTCAGAACTAGTTTTTTTAAGATCTTGGATATTCATAATTTTATTGATTGTTTTTAAGAAGTGACAAGTTGAATATAATTACTATTCAACAATATTTCAAGTCTACAATGGTTTATAAACTATTACAAAAATGATTAAAATCAACAAAACAGTAGGTATTTCATTGATGATTTTATAAAATTTAGCCGAAAATGTATTATTGTTTTCAGCAAATTTTCTTAAACAATTAAATAAAAAGAAATGATAAATAGTTAAAATTACCACAAAAAGTAACTTTAGCTGCAACCAAAGAGAACTCAAATTATCTATACCGATAGTATGAACCAGCAAGCCACCGAAAATCCAAGATGCGACCATCGCAGGATTCATAATATAAATAAAAAGTCTTCTTTCCATGACTTTAAAAGTAGATATTGAATCTTCAGATTTGTTTTTTGTAACAGCTTCGCTGTGGTAAACAAAAATTCTTGGTAAATATAAAAGTCCTACTATCCAAGAAATAACAACTATTAGATGAATTGATTTAAATAATAAATAGCTGTTCATTTTTCTAAAATGAATTTTTTCATAATTCTAAACAAGGACATTTTACATATTTATTAGGACACATTAATGATGAAACAAAATTACCTTTTGTTTCTCTTTTTAAAACTAGTTCTGTAAGCCCTTTAATAAAATTCTCTTCTATTCCTAGCGCTGGTACTCTTTTATAAAAACCACAACCATTTTTTTCAGCTAATTTTTTATATTCTATATCCAATTCTACTAATGTTTCTGAGTGTTCTGACACAAAGGCTATAGGCACTATAACGATACCTTTTTTTTCTTTGGAATATTTAATAATTACTTCATCTGTAGATGGTCCAATCCATTTCAAGGGGCCCACGCGACTTTGATAACTTATTACATAATTTAAATTTTCATTCTCCAAATTAGACATTATTTTTTTAACAGTTTCCTCGACTTGCCATTGGTAAGGATCTCCTTTTTTTATTTTACTTTTCGGCAAGCCGTGAGCAGAAAAAATTAACTTAAAATTATTATCTTCTATTATTTTTAGAGTTTTTTTTATAAGCGAAATGTGTGAAGCTATAAAATTATTTTCTGTGGGATAACAACAAATGGTTTTGGTTTTGACATGATATTTTTTTTTTTTGCATAAATTTTTCCATTCATTAATAGAGGATCCTGAAGTTGAGGCCGAATATTGAGGATAAAGAGGCAAAAGTATTATCTCTTCTGGATTATATTCTCTAACTTTTTTAATTACATCTGAAGCTCGTGGATGCCAACATCTCATTACTACGAAACACTTGTAATCGCCTTTTTTTGCCAGATTATTTTCTAAACTCTTTGCTTGATCTTGTGTCAGTTCAAGGATTGGAGATTTGTTGCCAATTTCTTTATATATATTTTTTGTAATCAGAGCTCTTTTTTTAGAAATAAATTTTGCTAATGGGTACCTAAAAATAGAGGGGATATTAATTATCGCAGGATCATTAAATAAATTAAAAAGGAATGGTTCAACGCTTTCTTGTTTATCGGGGCCTCCTAGATTAAATAGTATTACAGCTTTTTTCATTAGGCTTTTTTTTTCCTGATAATATCAATTATATACTTTATTATGCTCGGATCAGTTTCTGGTAAAACGCCGTGGCCCAAATTAAATATATAAGGGTATCCGGAAAAAACATTTAAGTAATGATCAACATTTTTTTTTATATTTTCTTTGCTAGTTAATAAAATTTTAGGATCCAATCCTCCTTGAATGGGTAAGTTGTTAGCTTTATTTTTTATCCATTCAGGATCAATTTTATAATCAATACTAATTGCATTCGGCTTAACGAATGAACAAAATTCCTTATAATCTTCTTTTTTTATGCCTCTAGGAAAACAAATAATTGGTATGCCCTTTTGTTTAATATGATTAACAATTTTTACAGTCGGAGAATAACAATATTTATTTAGATCGTCCTTTGATAATAATCCGGCCCAGGAATCAAAAAGCTGTATAACATTTGCGCCCGCCTCTATTTGTTTATCAATGTGTAAACATATAATATCTTCTAGTTTTACAATTAATTTATCTAATAAATTTTTATCATTTAAAATTTTATTTTTATTAAAATCTTTTTTTGGTGATTGTTTATGAATCATATAAAAAAGCAATGTCCAGGGAGCGCCAGCAAAACCTATTAGGCTTTTATTTTTATAATCCATATTATTTTTTAAAAGATTTAAACTTTTGTAGACTGGATTAATACGATTTATGAAATCATTTTCTTTAACATTAAGAATTAAATCCAAGTTAAGATCTCCAAGGATAGGGCCTATATTTTTTTTGAACGTAACTTTTTGCCCTAGACCGTAAGGAATAATTAAAATATCAGAAAATAATATAACTGCATCTAAATCAAATTTTTTAATTGGTTGCAAACTTATTTCGTTTACTAGTTTTTTATTTAAACAAAGATTAATAAAATTAGGATTATTTTTTCTAATATCTCTAAACTCTTTTAGATATCTTCCTGCTTGTCTTAGAAACCAAATAGGAATATTTGTATATTTTTTGTTTTCTAAACAGTTGTTTAATCTTCTCATAAATAAATAAAATATAAGTAAAGGTATAATTAGTATTATAGTGTGTTAATAACGTTAATTAATTATTTTACACAATTTTTTCAATATTTATTAACAAAATAAAATTTAAAACTATCTTTAATTTAAAGAAAATATTTAAATATTCTCATAATTAACATTATTTATATTTAGTTTTTCACTTATAGTTATATGTTAATTGTTATTGATAAATTTTAATAAAACCGAAAATTTAAAGAAATTATCAAATGATGTTAATAATTAATTAATTTACTAACAGCTTATAAATGAACAAAATACACGAAGTTTACCTTGTATCAGATTCAACCGGAGAGACACTAGATAGAATTTTTTTAGCTCTACAAGCTCAGTTTTTAAATTTTAAATATAGATCCCATCAATATGCATTTACAAGAACAGAAAATCAAATATTGAAAATATTAGATATTTGTAAAAAAAAAAATTCTATTATTTTATATACTATTGTTGATACTCAATTAGCTAAGTTTTTAGTAATAAAAAGTAAAGAAACAAATATACCGTGTTTTGGAGTATTGGATGATTTAATATTAAGATTTTCGAAATTACTACATCAAGAAGCTTCACACAAACCTAGTGGACAGCATGTGCTCGATGAAGATTATTACAAAAGAATTGAAGCAATCCAATTTACAATGAACCATGACGACGGAAGGGCAATAAATAATATAGCAAAATCAGATGTTGTACTTTTAGGCATAAGTAGAACAAGTAAAACACCAACATCAATTTACTTAGCAAACAGAGGATATAAAACTTGCAACATTCCAATAATAAACGAAAGCTCTATTCCTGTTAACCTAACACAAAACACCAAAGTCCTATGTGTAGTAGGATTAATAGCAGAACCAACAAGGCTACTAGATGTAAGAAAAAACAGAATGAACTTTATGAATGAGAAAAAACCAAACTCATATACAGATATTGAAAAAATTAGATCAGAAGTTGAAGTATCAGTAAGTATTTTTAAAAAAAATAACTGGCCAATTATAGACGTTACAAGGAAATCTGTGGAGGAGACCGCAGCTTCAATAATAAAAATTTATGATATTATTCATTCTCGATGATAAAAAATATAATTTTGGCATCAAAGAGCGAAGTAAGAAAAAAAATATTAGAAAAAAATGGAATAAAATGTGAAATTATCCTAGCAAAAATAAACGAAGACCAGATAAAAGAGTCGCTTTTAGAAATAAGTGCAACACCGGAGTTAATTTCTAAAAATTTAGCAGAATTAAAAGCAAACAAAATTAGTGAAAAAAAACACGATGAACTCGTATTAGGCGCAGATAGTGTTATAGATTTAGATGGAGAACTTATTTCAAAGCCTGTAAATAGAGAAGAAGCTTTTAACACGCTTCAAAAATTAAACGGTCAAAAACACCATTTAATAAGTTCAGTTTGTATATCTAAAAATGGTTCGATGATATGGAATCATACTGATAAAGCTGATTTAACTATGAAACAAATGACAGATAAAGAATTAAAATCGTATTTAAAAAAAATAAAAGACAAAGCATTATATGCTTATAATGTTTATCAAATAGAAGGTGAGGGTAGATCCTTATTTTCAAAAATAGAAGGTGATGAAAATACAATTATGGGCTTGCCTATTAAACAAATAAAAAAATATTTAAGTAAATATGAGTGAATCAATTTTGATTATAGGGGCGGGTCAAGAACTCAATGAATCACTGGCATGTTTGTGTGCATCTAAAGATATAAAAGTAGCTTTAGATGTAAGAAATATTGCAAAATTAGATGATTTAAAAAAAGAAATTAAAGCCGAGACATATCAGTGTGACCCAAGTGATATTGAAAGCATTTCAAATCTTTTTATGGAAAAATTTTAGATGAAAAAATATTTAGTTATTGGAAACCCTGTTGAACATTCTTTATCACCCCAATTGCACAATTATTGGATTAAAAAAAATAATATTGATGCTGTTTATAATAAAAAGCAGCTTAATGCGAGTGATATTAAAGGTATAGTTGCTGAAGTTAGAAATGGAAAAATTAACGGGTTAAATGTAACTGTTCCATTTAAAAAATCAGTTATTCCTTTTCTTGAAAAACTAAGTCCCGAAGCAGATGAGACCCAATCAGTAAACACAATTTATAAAGAAAACGAGAACGGAGTAGACGTTGTTATTGGAGATAACACAGATGTTGGTGGGTTTAAGCAAAGCTTAGAGTACATAAATTATAATATAAAAAATAAAAAAGTATTTATTTTAGGAGCCGGGGGCGTTGCACCTTCTATACTTAAGGCTTTGGAAAAATTAGGAGCTACCAAGGTTTATATAAGCAATAGAACAAAGGAAAAGGCAAAAGATTTAGAAAATTATTACAAGATATCTTTAGGTTTGGAAACCTTAGATTGGGGTCAAAGTCCTGATTTTGATATAATTATTAATGCAACAAGTTTGGGTTTAAAAAACAATGATAAAATAGAATTAGATTACAACAAACATAAACCCAAATTTTTTGGAAAAAAGAAATTATTTTATGATGTTATTTATAACCCTGGTAAAACAAATTTCCTTTTAAAAGGTGAAGAGTTAGGAAATGAAACCGCAAACGGGAAAATGATGTTTATATGTCAGGCTCAATTAGCATTTAAAATTTGGCATAATATCTTACCAAAAATAGATAATGAAACGATTGAAGTATTGGAAGGCCAAACTAGTAGTTTGGCCTATTTTGGTTCAAAATTTTAAAGTGTATATATGATTAGAATTGCTGTTCTAGGAGATGTTGGTTCTGGCAAAAGTTATGTAGCTAAGCAATTTGGTTATCCAGTTTTTAATGCTGATATTGAGGTTGCTAAATTATATAGAAAAAGCAGAAAATGTTATAAGAAATTAAAAAAAGCACTTCCCAAATATATAGTTTCTTTTCCTATAAAAAAAATTGAAATCTCCAAGGCTATTATGGACGCTCAACATAATCTAAAAAAAATTGTCAAAATTGTTCATCCAGAAGTTCGATCTAGAATGAATAATTTTATTAAAAAAAATAAAAATAAAAAAATTGTTATTTTAGATATTCCACTATTCATGGAGAATAAAATTAATAAAAAAAATGATATTTTAATTTTTGTAGATGCAAAAAAAAAAGAAATTAATAAAAGATTAAAAAAAGAAGTGAATTTTAATTCAAAAATTTTAAAAAAATTCAAAAAACTTCAACTTCCTGTAGAATTTAAAAGACAGCAATCAGATTTTGTAATAAAAAATAATTTTAAGAATAATTCTATTAAAAAAAATGTTAAAAAAGTGATAGAAAAAATTTTATAAAATGATCGAAATTGTTCTAGATACTGAAACAACCGGTCTTTCAGTAAAAGATGGACATAGAATAGTTGAAATTGGTTGTATAGAGCTTGAGAATCAAATTCCAACTAAAAAATTTTTTCGTTGTTTATTAAATCCTGAAAAAAAAGTTTCTGAAGAAGCATTAAAAATTCATGGATATTCAGATGAATTTCTGTCGAAGCAAAAAAAATTTTCTGAAATTGCAGAAGATTTTTTAAGATTCATAGATGATAAAAAACTTATTATTCACAATGCAGATTTTGACCTTTCTCACTTGAATAATGAATTAAAAAAAATCGGTAAAGATACAATAAAAAAACATAGAGTTATTGATACACTAGAGTTAGCTCGAGAAAAGTTTCCAGGTTCTGCTATTAATTTAGATTCTTTATGTAAAAAATTTAGAATTGATAATTCAAAAAGGCAGAAACACAATGCATTAGTTGATTGTGAATTATTATCTAAAGTTTATATTAATTTGATTGATCAAAAAGAGCCTACCTTAGATTTTTTGATACAAAACAAGACTGAATCCTTAAAAAAAAAGGATGATCAAATTATAAATTATTCAAAAAAAATTATCAAATTGACGCCAGAAGAAATAAAACAACATCAAACTTTTTTGAACAAAGAATTAAAAAAAAATTTTTTTAATTAATTTAATCTTTCAGTATATAACTTTTCAAAATCAACTTTTCTTTCAATCTTAACATTTGGGAAACCAGATTTTGTTATTAATGATATAAATAAATCCTCTAACCTTGGGTAAACTTCATTTGGTATTTTACTTAAAATAATTTTTTCCATTTCTTTTTTATCTGTAATATTTTTATCAATTTTAACAATCACTGTGTAAGTAATTTCAAAATTTGATCTTTTTCTTTCCAAATTAGTTTCGTGAAATTTTAAAATAATATTTACTTCAATAATTTCATTTTTTAAAGGTCTACTATTAATATCTAGATTTAATTGATATTTTGAAATATTTTCTTTTGTTTGTAAAAACGTTTCAAGATTAGGAGTTTCACAAGAGATATCTTTTGAAAATTGTGCTAATATTTTATATTTTTCCGTCATTTTAAATCGTCATCTATATCTTCATATTGACCTTCAATAAAATCTTTTTTTGTTTTTTTATATGTTTCTGATTTTTTTGTAAATCTTCCTATAATTAATTTTCTGGTTAAAGGAAATATTAATAAAAAACCTAATAAATCCGTTGCAAATCCCGGAAGAATTAAAAGAAATGCTGCAAAAGCTATTGCTGCTCCAGAAATAATCTCATAGATTGGAATTTCATTTCTTACCAATTGAGAAAATCCTGATTTTAAAGTGTTAAACCCTTCATACTTAGCATATACAATTCCTATAATTGCAGTGATTAGTATAAGAGCTATAGTATTAAAAGCACCGATTGTTGATCCAATTTTAATAAATAAATAAATTTCAGTTAATGGAACAGCTATAATTAATAATAATAAGAGTGACCTCATTTATCGTAGAATATATATTTTGTAGGTTGAAATAAATCATTATAATAAATAAAATCATAGTTTACAAAAAAACATATGAACAATAGTTTCGAATATCTTGATATTATCTTATTAGCGATGATAGCGGGATTTATTATCTTAAGATTAAGAGGGATGCTTGGTCGGAGAACTGGTCATGAAAAAAAAGATTTCCGAAAACTTTTTAGTAAAAAGGTAACACAAGAAGCTACTGAAAAAAAGGTTGTTAATTTGAATTCAAATAAATTATTTAATGAAGCTGCGAAAGAACAGTTTATTAAAGGGGCAAAGGCAGCCTATGAAATGATTATTACTTCTTTTGCCAAGGGAGATAAAAATACTTTAAGACCTCTTTTGAATAAAGAAATATACCAAAACTTTTCTGATGAAATTGATCAAAGAAAGAAAGAAAATTTAAAATCAGAACTAACATTTGTTGGAGTGAAATCTGCAGAAATTAAAAACTTCGAGAAAAAAGACAATATTTATATCTTTACTGTGAACTTTGTAAGTGAAATCATAACTTGTAAAAAAAATAAAGATAATAAAATTATAGAAGGTAACGCAGAAGAAATTAAAACAGTTACCGATGTATGGAAATTTTCAAAGAATATGTGGAGTACAAATCCAAATTGGTATGTAGTAGAAACACAAGTTTGATTTGAACAAAAAACCTACATCGGAAGATCTTAAGGTATGGAAAAAATTTACATTAAGTAAAGAACCAATTGAAAATAAAGATCATTATATAGATCAAAAAAAAACATCAATTCCAAAAATTAGAAAAATTGATTTGCATGGTTTATCCTTAGATGAAGCCAATAAAAAAATTGAAACGCTTATTAGTAAATATTTTGAGGAAGGTATTGAGAAGATTAAAGTAATAACAGGTAAGGGTTTAAGGTCTAAAATGAAGGACAATCCATACGTTTCTAAAGATTTAAGTATTTTAAAAAATTCAGTACCTGATTATATAAATATTAATTTAAAAATTAAAAATAAAATTAAGAGTATATCAAAAGCAGAAATAAAAGATGGTGGCGAAGGTGCTTTTTACATATATCTGAAAAAATTTAGAGAATAAATTTAGATAAATCTGTATCTTTAACTAATTCTCCTAGATTTTTCTTTACATATGACTTGTCAATAATAACTTTTTCACCACTTCTATCTGTGGCAGTAAAACTTATATCATCAAGAACTTTTTCTATAATAGTATGTAACCGTCTTGCTCCTATATTTTCTACACTAGAATTTACTTCTGTAGCTAGTTCTGCAAGAGTCTCAATTCCATCATCAGTAAATTCAAGATCAATTTTTTCAGTTTTTAGCAAAGCTTTGTATTGTTTAATTAAACTGTTATCTGGTTCTTTTAGAATTTTTTTAAAATCTTCACTTGTTAAAGCATTTAACTCTACTCTTATTGGAAGCCTGCCTTGAAGCTCAGGTAAAAGGTCTGAAGGTTTTGCCAATTGAAATGCTCCTGAAGCAATAAATAAAACATGATCAGTTTTAATTGTTCCATATTTTGTACTAACAGTTGTTCCTTCAATTAAAGGTAATAAATCTCTTTGAACACCTTCTCTAGATACATCTCCTCCGATTCTATCATTTCGAGAAGATACTTTATCAATTTCATCTAAAAAAACTATTCCATTATTTTCAGTTGAAACTTTTGCTGATTTAATAATTTTGTCTTGTTCAATTAATTTATCGGACTCTTCAGCAATTAAAATTTCGTGAGATTCTTTTATAGTCATCTTTTTCTTTTTGGGTTTATTCCCAACTGTTTTTCCAAATATTTCACCAATATTTACCATACCGATATTTGCTCCTGGCATGCCCGGTATTTCAAAGCTTGGCATCGAAGGACTATCATGTACATCAATGTCTATTTCGTTTTTATCTAAATCTCCATTTCTCAATCTTTTTCTAAAACTTTCTCTAGTCGCAACACTAGCCTTGTTTCCAACTATTGCTTCCAAAACTCTTTCTTCTGCAGCTTGTTGTGCTTTTGTAAAAACTTCTTTTCTTTTTTTTACTTTTTCCATTGCTATTGCGATTTCAAGAAGATCTCTTACAATTTGTTCTACATCTCGTCCAACATATCCAACTTCAGTAAATCTTGTAGCTTCAACCTTAATAAAAGGAGCCTCAGCTAGTTTTGATAGTCTTCTAGAAATTTCTGTTTTACCAACTCCCGTTGGTCCAATCATTAAAATGTTTTTTGGTAAAACTTCATCTTTCAATTCAGCTGGTAATGCTTGACGGCGCCATCGGTTCCTTAAAGCGATTGCAACAGCTTTCTTTGCTTGGTTTTGTCCAATTACATATCTATCTAACTCAGATACAATTTCTCGAGGAGATAAAGAACTTACATTAGAAATTTGTTCTATCCTTTCTTTAATTTCTTTAGGTTTAAAACTTGTAATATTAGATTTTTTCATTAAATTTTTTCAATTGTAATATTATTATTTGTGTACACACAAATTTCCGCAGCTACTGATATTGCTTTTTTTGCAATTTCTTCTGCTGTGAGTTTAGAATCTATCATAACCTTTGCTGCAGCAAGGGCAAAATTACCACCAGAACCTATTCCAATAATTCCATCTTCAGGTTCCAAAACGTCTCCAGTGCCAGAAATAATAAAACTTTTTTCTTTATCAGCAATTGCCATTAACGCTTCAAGTCTTCTAAGATATTTATCAGTTCTCCAATCTTTAGCTAATTCAACAGCTGCTCTAGTTAAGTTTCCAGCGTGTTTTTCTAATTTTGCTTCTAATCTTTCAAACAAAGTTAATGCATCAGCAGTTGATCCTGCAAAGCCAGCTATAACGTTTCGTTTTTCTATTTTCCTTACTTTTTTTGCCGTACTCTTAATTACAGTATTACCTAAGCTTACTTGTCCGTCTCCCGCAACAACAACATCATTATCTTTTCTTATAAGAATAATAGTGGTTCCATGCCAATTTTTAATTTCACTCATAGTTATAGATTATGTGGATACTTATTTTGTTAGTTCAAGAGTATTTTTGATTTTATTGATATCATATTTATTTAATTATATACCTTTATCCAAAATCAAAATGCCTAGAAAAGCAAAAATATCAAGAAAAACGAAAGAAACGATAATCAACGTTGAAACTAATATTGATGGAAAAGGAAAATATAAAATTGATACTGGTATTGGTTTTTTAAACCATATGCTGGAACAACTTTCAAAACATTCGTTGATTGATATTAATTTAAAAGCAAAAGGTGATACACATATTGACTTGCATCACACGACCGAAGACACCGGTATAGCTATAGGAGAATGTGTAAAAAAGGCACTTCATTCATCAAAAGGAATAAGAAGATATGCTCATGCCTTAATACCAATGGATGAGACATTGACTAGAGTATCTATTGATGTTTCTAATAGACCATATTTAGTTTGGAAAGTTAAATTAAAAGTAGAGAAATTAGGTGAAATGGATACCGAGCTGTTTAAGGAATGGTTTCAAGCTTTTTCACAAGCTGCTGGCATAACTCTACATATTGAAAATGTTTATGGTGACAATAGCCATCATATAATCGAATCTTGTTTCAAAGGTCTAGCAAGATCATTGCGAGAAGCTCTAGAAATAGATAAAAGAATTAAAAATAAAATTCCTTCTACCAAGGGTGTTTTATAAAATTAGTAATGTCGATTGCAATAATTGACTATGGTTCTGGCAACTTAAGGTCAGCAGCTAAAGCACTTGAAGTTGCAGACAGAAATTTAAATGCGAATTCAAAAATAGTTATAACTTCTGAACTAAAAATAATAAAAAAATCGGATAAAATAATTCTTCCAGGACAAGGATCTTTTAGAGACTGTTATTTAGGAATAAAAAAAATTAATGGTTTAGTAGATACATTAAATGATTTTGTTTTGGTTAAAAAAAAACCTATTTTTGGAATATGTGTCGGTATGCAGTTATTTGCAAAAATTGGTTATGAATCTGAAAAAACAAAAGGTTTTGGATGGATAGATGGAGTTGTAAAAAAAATAAATAATCTTGATAAAACACTTAAACTTCCGCACATGGGCTGGAATCAAATTGAATTTAAAAAAGATTTTTTATTATTTTCTGGTATTGAAAATAAATCTCATATGTATTTTGTACACAGTTATGAATTTTTGACAAAACAAAAGGATTGTATAGTTGCCACAACAAATTATGGAAATTCAATTATTGTGGCTGTAGCAAAAGACAATATTTTTGGAACACAATTTCATCCAGAAAAAAGCCAAAAAAATGGATTAAAACTTTTAGAGAATTTTCTAAAATGGGAAGTTTAAATGATTATATTTCCAGCTATTGATATTAAAAAAGGTAAGTGTGTTAGGCTTTTAAAAGGCGACTTTAATAAAATAACCTCTTACAATAAGTCACCTATCGACCAGGCCACTATTTTTTTTAAAAGTGGTTTTAAGGATATTCATATTGTTGATTTAGACGGTGCTCTTCTTGGTGAGTCAAAAAACTCTAAAATCATTAAAGAAATAATTAAAAAAGTTAAATTAAGAATTCAAATTGGGGGCGGTATAAGAAATATTGATAGTATTAATAGTTGGTTAGAGGCTGGAGTTGATAAGGTGGTAATGGGCACAGCAATCATAGAAAATATAGGTTTACTAAAAAATGCTTGCGAAAAATTTAAAAATAAAATTGCAATTGCTTTAGATACAAGAGATGGTTTGGTTGCATTATCTGGGTGGACAAAACAAACTAATATTTCTGCACTAGATTTTGTAAAAGAGATTGAAAATTTTGGAGTTTCTAGAATTATTTATACTGATATAAATAAAGATGGCACAAAAAAAGGCCCAAATATTAAAGATGCAATTGAATTATCTAGTAAAGTAAAAATTCCATTAGTTGTTTCTGGAGGAGTTTCTTCCATTTATGATATAAAAAAAATTAAATCATTAAATAATTCAAATATTGAAGGAGTAATAGTAGGTAAATCAATTTATGATGGCGATATAAGAATTAATGATTTAGTAAAACTAATTTAAAATGCTTAAAAATAGAATTATACCTTGTTTAGATGTAAAAAATGGAAGAGTAGTTAAAGGCATTAATTTTGTTGATTTGGTTGATGCAGGAGATCCAGTTGAGCAAGCAACAATATATGATGAACAAGGAGCAGACGAAATATGTTTCCTAGATATTACGGCTTCAAATGAAAATAGAAATATCATACTGGATACAGTAAAAAAAACTGCAGAAAAATGTTTTATACCCTTAACTGTAGGTGGGGGTGTAAGAACTATAGAAGATATAAGAAATTTATTACTCGCTGGAGCTGACAAGGTATCTATAAATACTGCCGCAGTTAATAATAAAAATTTGGTTAAAGAAAGTTCAGAAAAATTTGGATCTCAATGTATTGTTGTTGCCGTTGATGCAAAAAAGGTAAGTGATAATAAATGGGAAATATTTACACATGGTGGAAGAAAAGCTACCTCTATTGACGCATTAAAATTTGTTAAAAAAATGGAGTTATTGGGTGCAGGCGAGATATTACTTACTTCAATGGATAGAGATGGAACAAAAAAAGGATATGATTTAGATCTTACTAAAAAAGTATCTAACCTTGTCAACATACCAGTCATCGCCTCAGGTGGAGTAGGAAATTTAGAGCATTTACATCAGGGTATTAAGATCGGAAAAGCAAGTGCAGTTTTAGCAGCTTCAATTTTCCATTTTGGAGAACATTCAATACTAGAAGCCAAACAATATTTGGACTCAAAAGGTGTACCTGTTAGAATTTAATCGTGTCAGATACATTAGAAAAACTTGTTAGAACAATTAAATCAAGAAAAAGAAATGATGTTAAATCATCTTATACATCTTTTTTACTGTCTAAAGGTAATGAACACTGTTTAAATAAACTTAAGGAGGAATTAGCAGAACTTGAGAATGCTATAAAAAATAATAAAAATAAAGTACATGAAACAGCCGATGTTATTTATCATTTATTAGTTACTTTAGAATCTGCTGGGATAGATTTTGATGATATAATCAAAGAACTTAAAAAGAGAGAAGGAACATCAGGTTTTGAAGAAAAAAAAAATAGATAGTTAAATAATGAGTTATGACAAAAATAATATATTTGCTAAAATTTTAAGAGGTGAAATTCCTTGTAAAAAAATTTATGAAAACGAATATATTTTATCTTTTTACGATATTAATCCGCAAAAAAAAGTACATGCACTTGTTATTCCAAAGGGAGAATATACAGATCTGGATGATTTCTCATCAAAAGCTTCAGAAAAAGAAATAAGTGAATTAATCAAAGGGATTAGTTTGATTGCAAAAAAATTAGGTATTTCGTTATCTGATAATGGAAAGGGTTATAGATCATTAGTTAATATTGGTGACCATGGAGGACAAGAAGTATCCCATTTACATTTTCATTTATTTGGTGGTGAAAAAATAGGAAAAATGGTTAGCTAAAGGTTTTTATAACGCCACTTATTAATTTAAAGAGGGTAATTTAAATTTATTCTTATCAATATTTATATTCTTTTCTAAATTGTTAATTTTAAAAATAACTTTTTTTTGATAAATATCTACAGTTTTCCATCCTGCTAAATCATAAGTTTTGCTATTAAAAAAAATACTTAATAATTTTTTTTTAATGAGAACTAAAAATTCTATTGTATTATTATTTATTTTTGGCTCTAAATTTTTAATCCTAGCTAATATAAATTCTTTATCGAGAATATATTCAAGTGGCGTAGTCTTTAATGGATAAATATAAGTTTTGTTATATCTATTATTTTTAATTACCAAGGTTCTACCATTTGAAACCATCTCTTTTTTGTCTTTATTATCATAAAGACAATAAATTAATTTTGGGTATTTTATATAGCATTTTCCTGATTCAATTTTATCTGCAATTTTTTGTTGAAATTCAAAAGAAATATTATTTATTTTATTAAAATTATTTATAATTTTTTCTTTAGGTGATGAAAAAGATTTTTGTCCGAAAAAGATTAAAACTATTAAAAAAAATAATTTTTTTTTAATCAACCTAAACCTACAAAATTTCTCTTTTTCCCACATGATTTGCTTTACTGACTATTCCATCATCTTCCATCATATCGATTATTCTTGCAGCTCTATTGTAACCGATCTGTAATTTTCTCTGTAAAAAAGAAGTAGATGCTTTTCCTTCAAGTTTTACTAATTCAATTGCATTCTTATATAATTGATCTTTTTTTTCATTCTCATTAGAATTTTGATCATAATTTTTCTCGTCAACAAAACCCATTATTTCATCAACATAATCAGGTTCCTTTTGTGATCTTAAAAAACTATTAATTTTTTCTATTTCATTATCAAAAACATATGGTGCATGAATCCTAATAATTCTGTTAGCAGATGACATAAATAACATGTCACCTTTTCCTAGCAATTGTTCCGCTCCTTGTTCTCCAAGAATTGTTCTACTGTCTATTTTTGAGCTGACTTGGAAAGAAATTCGTGTTGGAAAATTTGCTTTAATTGTTCCAGTAATTACATCAACACTAGGTCTTTGCGTTGCCATTATAATATGAATTCCAGCAGCTCTAGCCATTTGTGAAAGTTTTTGAACATAATTTTCAATTTCTTTTCCAGCTACCAACATTAAGTCTGACATTTCATCAACAATCACAACTATATAAGGCATAACTATTTTATTATTATTGTTGTAACCTTCGATGTTTCTAACTCCTTCTCTAGTCATTAACTTGTATCTACTTTCCATTTCTTTAACGACCCATCCAAGAGCTGATGTTGCTTTTTTAGCTTCTGTAATTACAGGACACAGTAGATGGGGTATTCCTTCATAGGTTGATAATTCCAACATTTTAGGATCAATTAATATAAATTTGCATTTTTCTGGTGTTAGTTTGTATAAAAGGGATAATATAATAGTATTAATACAAACCGATTTACCTGATCCTGTGGTGCCTGCAATAAGCAAGTGTAGCATCGCAGATAAATCAGCTACAATCGGCAATCCCGAGATACTTTTTCCTAATGCAATAGGTAGATTAATTTCTCTTTTTT
>AZHQ01000010.1 GCA_000504605.1 alpha proteobacterium SCGC AAA288-E13 | reverse complement strand
TTTTATCTTCTTTAAAATATCTGACAAAATAAATTTCAAAAATTTGTTCGTTTTTGGTTTTTTGGGTTCATTAATATTTTATTTGGTTTCTAATTTTGGTGTATGGGCTTCTGGAGTACTTTCTCCAGTTACTAATCTACCTTATGAAAAAAATTTAAATGGTCTAATAAGTTGTTATTTTTTAGCAATACCTTTTTTTAAAAATACACTTTTTTCAACAATAATTTTTTCTTATGCTGCATTCCTTGCAAATCATTTATATGAAAAAATAAAACTAAAAAATTAATGCTTAAACCAATTTACACCGTTTAAGATATTAAATATACTGTTCCATTTACATCTTTCTAACAGCGGAATTTTTAGAAATTGTTGATTGAAGAAATTTTTAAATATATTATAAATCAATAAAAAAAACGATTAAAACTCTTATTTAAACTGTGGACACAAACTCTAAACAAGAATTCATTCAAGGAAGATGGTTTAAGATTAATAAAAAAATTAAAAAAAGAATAACAGCAAGTTACGATAAAATTAAAGATTGGGTAATGGATCCCAAAGGTTATTTTTTGATTGATATTGATAGAGAAAAAAATTTATTGAGAGTGGGTTATTGTAAAATTATTCAACAGGGTAACTCTTCAATGAATGATATGGTTGCAGAAATCAATGGTAAGACAGCTATAGAAATTTTAAATACTTTGATAAGTGAAAAATTTATATCAAGCATGCAGCATGCCGGAGATATGGGTATTGAGCTTTGCAAGGCGGAATTAGCACTTAAATATGATTTAAAATATACACAGGATAAAGATTTAATAATGTAAAAAATTTATTTTCGGTGTTTAACTAATGTCATTTCAAATCACTAATTATTTAATCATGAACTAGGGATAACATGAAAAGCAAAATATTAATTTTTTCTGCCACTTATAATGAAGCCGAAAACATTGAAAACTTTCTTAATTTAATTGACGAATTAAATTTAACACTAGACATATTGTTAATTGATGATAATTCTCCGGATAATACATGGAAAAAAATTCAAGAATATTCCAAAAATAGAGAAAATATTCACCTAATTATAAGAAACAAAAAAGAAGGTTTAGATACAGCTCACAAAACTGCTTACGAATATAGTATTACAAACAATTATGATTTTTTAATTACTATGGACGCCGATTTATCACATGATCCTAGAGTAATACCTATATTTCTAAAAGAATTAGAAACAAATGCTTTTGTATTAGGCTCACGCTATATGAAGGGTGGTAAATGTGGGATGAAAGGATTTAGACTGTTGTTAAGTTACTTTGGAAATCAATTCATTAAATTTGTATTTGGTATTAATTGTACTGAGTTTACCTCTTCATACAGAGGGTTTAATTTAAAAAAATTAAAACATTTCAACTTAAATAGTGTAACTTCAAAAGGATATAGTTTCTTTATGGAAACCATATATCAAATTCACAATAAAGGAATTATTATAAAACAAATACCAATTTATTTTGCAGATAGAAAAGAAGGTAAATCAAAAATACCTAAAATAGAATTGTTTAGAACTATGTTGAATGTTATGAAATTAAAATTAAAAGGTAAGGCTTAATTTTTAGTTTTATTAATTTTGAAAAATATTACACAAACCGTTACATTGAATGTTTGTAAAATAAGAAGAAATTACACGTTCACTTTACACAAGTAAGTACCAAACATGCTATTTAGTCTTTAAAGTAAAATTTCTTAATTGCAAATCCTATGAATAAAAGAATAAAAAAACCAACTATTGGAATATAAATTTCGGGAGAAAAAATAACACTAGCAAAACTAAGTTTTACATTTTGATCTATAACATTTTCTATACCACTTCCAATTGATACCGAAACAAACATAGAGGGCATACTTCCCAGAAAAGTAGCAATAACATAATTTTTAAATGACATATTAAATAAAATAGGTAAGGTATTTTGTATTGCGTAGGGAGTTCCGCCTCCACCTATAAATCTGAAGAACATAAAATAAACAAGTTCATTTTTATTAAAAAATTTTTTTAATTTTGAAAACTTTGGAGCAAACTTTTTTTGAATTGTATCGCGAATAAACAACCCAGCTAACAAATATAACAATGCTGCTCCTATTGTTGTAGAAGTAAGTACTATTAATATTCCCCACCATTTACCAAAAACAAAACCTGAAAATATTAACAATGGCATAGCAAATCCAAGCAATAATACCCAAATAATAGAAAAAATGAAAAATAGACTAGTTAGAGTTAAAAAATTTTCACGTTTATATTCTAAAATTGTATTTTTATTTAGTCTTATAAATTCATAACTAAAGAAATCTGAAATGTTATAGTTTGTTAAAAGAAATGTAATCCCTGCTATTAACAATAATAAATAAATGGATCCTATGACCCATTTAACATTTAATAATTTTATGTTCATAAATAAATTTTACACTGTACTTATTAAGCCTTATTACTATATAAATAGCAAAAATTTCACAAAGAACTATACAAATTTTATGAAAAGAACATATCAGCCAAGTCGTCTTGTTAGAAAAAGGAGACATGGTTTTAGAAACAGAATGAGTAACAAAAGTGGAAGAAAAGTTCTTTTTAGAAGAAGATCAAAGGGTAGAAAGAGATTATCTACATAACTTTAATGATTAAGTTGAAAAATCTTAGGTCTAATTTTCAATTTAAAAAATTATTGGATCAAAAAAAAATTCATACTAATTATTTTTCAGTCTATTTTGGTAAAAATTTAGCGAAAGAAAATAACAACGAACTAAACATTAGTTTCGTAATGAAAAAAAAGGTGGGAAATTCGGTAGTGAGAAATAAAATTAAGAGAAGATTGCGATCAGCAGTTCAAAAAAATTTGAAAAATAAAAAAATCATAGATATTAATTATTCTTATATAATATTTGGAAAATCAAAAGCTTTTACCGAAAAATATTCGATTATCTCTGATGAATTGGATAAAACTTTTTTTAAAATCAATAAGATAAACAATCAAAATGAAGTTCATTAATTTATTTTTAATTTCAATAATAAAATTTTATAAATATTTTATATCACCCTATATTGGCTCAAACTGCAGATATTTGCCAACATGTTCTAATTATTTTATAGACTGCATAAAATTGAACGGTACGTTTAAAGGATGTGTTCTGGGAGTAAAGAGAATTTTAAGATGTCATCCAATTAAATTTTTAGGTGGAAGTGATGGATTTAACCCTGCGCCAAATTTAGACACAAAGAGAGAAGAAAAATAATATGGAAGGTAAAAATCTTATTTTAGCAATTTCTTTATCTGCATTAGTATTGATAATGTGGTCAATATTTTTTGCCCCACCACCTCCAACAATTGATAAGGAACAAAATAAGATAGAAAAAACTCAAAAAAAAGATGACGAAATATCTTCTCCATCTATAGATGCCAAAAAAGAAACTGTCACCTTAACAAGAGCAAAATCTTTAAAATCTACAAAAAGAATTTCTATTAAAAATGAAAATATATCTGGATCCATTTCATTAACGGGTGGAATTATAGATGATATAACTTTTAAGAATTATAACCAAAAGTTAAATTCTGAAGAAAAAGTAATTTTACTAAATCCAAATACTTCTGAAGATGGTTACTATATTGAAACTGGATGGGCTTCTACTAACAAAGATATGGATTTACCAAACAATAAAACAGAATGGTCTATTGTTGGAAATTCTAAACTAACTCCCAACAATCCTGTTACTCTTAAATGGACGAATAATAAAGGTATTACATTTACAAAAATTATTGAATTGGATGAGAAATTTTTATTTAAAATAAATCAAAAAATTAAAAATGATGGAAATAATAATTATGATTTTTATCCATATGCACAAATTGTAAGAAATAAGAAACCCGAAGTATTAGGATTCTATATACTTCATGAGGGCTTCATTGGTGTATTCGATGAAGAACTTAAAGAAGAAGATTATAAAGATATAGAAGAAAAAAAATTTACAGCAAATTCTTCCTCTGGTTGGCTGGGTATCACTGATAAATATTGGATTACAGCTATTGTTCCAGAAAAAAACAAGGATTTTAAGTCAGAATTTATTTACGATAAAAATTACAGAGCCAACTTTATACAGACCGAGCCAATCCAAAGCTTACCTAATCAAACAATTTCAAGTGAGATAAGAGTTTTTACTGCTGCTAAAGAAGTGGCTGTAATTGATGGATACGCTAAAAATCAAGAAATAGAAAAGTTTGATTTAACTATAGATTGGGGTTGGTTTTATTTTTTTACTAAACCTTTATTTTTTGTAGCAGATTATTTCTTCAAACTTACGGGAAATTTTGGAGTTGCAATTATTTTAATAACCGCATGTATAAGATTGATATTTTTCCCTTTGGCAAACTATTCATTTAAATCAATGGCAAAAATGAAGGTTCTACAGCCAGAAATGGTAAGATTAAAAGAGCTACACAAAGACGACAAGGCGAAGCTTCAACAAGAAATGATGGCTTTATATAAGAGAGAAAAGGTCAATCCCATTTCAGGTTGTCTTCCAGTTATAATACAAATTCCTTTTTTCTTTGCGATTTATAAAATGTTGTTTGTAACAATCGAGATGAGACAACAGCCTTTTTTTGGATGGATACAAGATCTTTCTGCGAGAGATCCAACGTCGATATTTAATTTATTTGGATTAATACCTTGGGATCCACCAACGTTTTTGATGATTGGAGTTTGGCCAATTATGATGGGAATTACTATGTACATCCAACAAAAACTCAATCCAACGCCGCCTGATCCAATGCAGGCAAAGATTTTTATGTTCTTTCCATTATTTTTAACAATTATCTTGGCTCCATTTCCTTCGGGTTTAGTTGTTTATTGGACAATAAATAATATTCTAACAATGGCACAACAATGGGTAATAATAAAAAGAACCAAGGTTAAAACTGTTTAATTAATGTTATCAGCTGAAAATTTAAAAAACCAAATAGAACAATTGTGGCCTGATAACGGTCCTTCAACAAAAGAAATTTCAAAATATTTAAAAAAATATCAGAATGAAAAAATAGTTATAAAATGTGGAGGAAAAGTTCTTTTGGATCCAATGCTATTAGATGGCATGATTGGAGATATAACCATTTTGAAAAAACTAGGTTTAACTCCCTTGTTAATACATGGTGGTGGTTTAGGCATAAAGAAAAAATTGGATGAATTAAATATTGAAAGTAAATTTATTATGGGCCTGCGAGTAACTGATAAAAAAATGATAAAAATTGTCGAAGACGTAATGGCTGAATTTAATAAAAAGATTATTAGACTTTTAGAAAAAAAGTCTTG
Source organism: alpha proteobacterium SCGC AAA288-E13 (assembly GCA_000504605.1). The sequence continues at coordinate 18,986 of AZHQ01000010.1, read as the reverse complement.
TAAGGCAAAACCTATAACAATTAAAGAAAATAATGTAATTCATGTTGAGCAAGAAAGTAAAGAATTAGGCTATGTTGGAAAACCAATAAAAGTAAATACTAACTTGCTCAATGATATAATTCAGAAAGATTTCATTCCAATTATAACTCCAATGGGATTGGATCAAAAAGGACAATCTTATAATATTAATGCCGATACTGCGGCAGGCGCCATAGCAAGAAACCTTAGATCAAGAAGATTATTATTGGTTTCAGATGTTGATGGAGTTCTTGATAAAAATGAAAAATTAATTACTGAAATTAGATCAAAAGAAACAGAAAAGTTGATTAATGATCAGACAATTCATGGTGGAATGATACCAAAAATCAAAACATGTATTGATGCTGTCAATAATGGTGTAAGAGGTGTTGTAATAATTGATGGCAGAAGACCACATTCTATTCTTTTCGAACTATTTTCAGATCTAGGAGCAGGAACTCTTATAAGAAAATGAAAGAACTTAAATCGATCAAGTATTGGATCTTTGATCTCGATAACACATTATATTCTGCAAAAACCAGAGTTTTTGAGCAGGTTGATAAAAAAATGTCAGAGTATATATCTAAAAAACTCAATGTAAGCACAGCTGAGGCAAAGGAAATTCAAAAAAATTATTTTTACGAATACAATACTACTCTGAATGGAATGATTAAAAATCATAAGATTGATGCAGATGAATTTTTAGAATTTGTTCATAACATTGATATTGATTTTCTTAAAAAGGATCTAATACTCGGTGAAGAATTAAAAAAACTTGATGGAAAAAAAATTATATTTACCAATGGTCCCAGAAAACATGCCCTTAATGTGACGAAACGAATTGGAATTGATCAATATTTTGATGATATCTTTGATATTATTGATTCTGAGTTTGTACCGAAACCTGCAATCCAGCCCTATAAAAAGTTAGTAGAAAAACATAAAATTGACCCAAAATTATGCGGATTTGTTGAGGATATTGCAAGAAATTTAAAACCAGCATATGAAATGGGCATGAAAACAATTTGGATTGAAAATGACGAACCTTGGGCAAAAAAATATTCGGATAGTGATTTTATTAATTTTAAAACGAATAACTTACCTGAATTTTTAAAACAAATTAATTTATTAAAAGCAGCATAATGGACCCTAAATCTTTTGAAAAAATAATTAACCAGGCTTGGGAAAATAAAAGCCAAGTTAGCTCTAAATCAAATAAAAAATTATTAAAAACAATTAGTGAAACAATTGAGTTATTGGATTCTGGCAAAATAAGAGTTGCTGAAAAGAAAAATAATTCATGGATAACTAATCAATGGGTAAAAAAAGCAATTTTACTAAGTTTTAGAGTAAACGAAATGAAAACTTCTAAAGGACCTTATTCTACTTGGTTTGATAAAATTGAAGGAAAAACTCAAAAGTGGAACAAAAAAAAATTAATTAAAGCTGGATTTAGATCAGTTCCTAACGGAGTGGTTCGAAAGGGAGCGTTTATTGCAAAAAATGTTATTTTGATGCCATCTTTTGTAAATCTTGGAGCCTACGTTGATGAAGGCACTATGATTGATACTTGGGCATCGGTTGGTTCATGTGCTCAGGTTGGAAAGAATTGTCATATATCTGGAGGAGCTGGAATAGGTGGCGTATTAGAACCTATGCAAGCAAATCCAACTATTATTGAAGATAACTGTTTTGTTGGTGCACGTTCAGAAGTTGTGGAAGGTGTTATTGTTGGAGAAGGATCTGTTTTATCAATGGGTGTGTTCGTAGGTAAATCTACAAAAATTGTAAATAGATCAACTGGGGAAATATTATTTGGAGAAATACCACCTTATTCTGTGGTCGTTCCTGGTAGTTTGCCGAGTAAAAGCAATCCTGATGAACCTGCCTTATACTGTGTAGTAATTATTAAACAGGTTGATGAAAAAACTAGATCAAAAACATCAATTAACGATCTATTGAGAGAATAATTAATGCCAATATTTAACGAATTAAAATTAGCTAAGGAGCTAATGAGGTTTCCAAGCGTTACACCAGTCGATGCTGGAACAATGAATTTTTTAGCAAGAAAATTAAGATCCTTAGGATTTAAATGTAAAATATTAGAATTTAAATCCAAAAATTCAAAAGCTGTTAAAAATTTATATGCAAGACTTGGAAAAGTTAGACCCAATTTTTGTTATGCAGGTCACACAGATGTTGTACCTCCCGGAAAATTAAGTGATTGGACAGTCAATCCCTTCAAACCAGCTGTTAAAAAAAATCACTTAATTGGTCGAGGTGCTAATGACATGAAAGCATCTGTTGCTTGTTTTATTGCAGCGGTAAGAAAATTTAAAAGTAAAAAATTTAAAGGCTCAATAAGTTTATTAATTACAGGTGATGAAGAAGGAATAGCAATTAACGGAACTAAAAGAGTTGTTGAATATTTAAAAAGAAAAAAAGAGAAAATTGATTTTTGTCTAGTAGGTGAACCCACCAATCAAAACAAGCTGGGAGAAATGATGAAAATTGGCAGAAGAGGAAGTATAACCGGATATCTAACGGTTTATGGAACCCAAGGTCATGCCGCTTATCCCCATGATGCCAATAATCCTGTTCCAGTTATTACAAAAATATTAAATCAAATTGAAAATATAAAACTTGATAAAGGAACAAAAAATTTTCAGCCTTCAAACCTTGAAATAGTGAAAATTAATACTGATAATACTGCCGATAACATTATTCCAGCAGAAGTAATGGCAACTTTTAATATAAGATTCAATGATAGACATTCATCAAATTCTTTAAAAAAGAAACTAAATAATATTTTTAGAAAAGCTTGTAAAAAAAGTAAGTGTTCTTTTAAAATTTCTTACATGGTATCGGGAGAATCGTTTATTACAGTTCCTAACAAGACAACCAGAATGATTCAAAATACCATCAAAAAGATAACTAAAATAAAGCCAAAACTATCAACAAGTGGTGGAACATCAGATGCAAGATTTATAAGAAAAATATCTCCATGTGTGGAATTTGGCTTAGTTGGAAAAACTATGCATAAGATTGATGAAGCCGTGTCTGTTTCAGATCTTAAAAAACTAACCAAAATATATCAAAATATTTTAATAAATTATTTTAAGTGAAAACTGGAATTATAACCACTGACACTTATTTAAATCATGATACGGGACAAGGGCATCCTGAAAGAGCAGACCGCGTAACAGTTGTTATTGATCACTTAAAAAAAGTTAAATCTAAAGATTTAATTTGGAAAAAACCTACAAAATTTGATCTTAAATACTTGACGTTTGCCCATGATAAAAACTACTTAGATAATGTAAAAGACTCTTTTCCAAAACAAGGTTTAAATTTTTTAGATGGAGATACTATTATCTCTCCTGGCAGCAAGGAAGCAACGCAAGATGCTGTTGGCTCCATTTTAACTGCTATTGATGGAGTCATGAAAAAAGATTTCAATAATGCTTTTTGTGCCGTTAGACCTCCTGGACATCATGCAGAAAAACAAAAAGCCATGGGATTTTGTGTCTATAATAATATCGCAGTTGGAGCTTATTATTTATTGGAAAAATATAATTTAAAGAAAGTTGCTATTATCGATTTTGATGTACATCACGGTAATGGCACACAGGATATTTTCTATGATAACGAAAAAGTTGTCTATATTTCTTCGCATCAATATCCCTATTATCCAGGCACTGGAGCAGCAAATGAAAAGGGTAAAAAAGATAACATACTTAATGTACCTTTAAACGCTGGTACAGAATCCCATGAATTTTTAAATGCTTATGAAAGTATCTTTAAAAAACTTAAAGAATTTAAACCTGAATTTATCTTACTATCTGCTGGATTTGATGCCCACAAGGATGATCCTTTGGCTCAGATTAATTTAGAATCAAAAGATTATTACACACTTACAAAAAGAATACTAAATCTTGCAAAAAATCTTTGTAATGGAAAAGTAGTCTCTATCCTAGAAGGTGGATATGATCTAAACGCCTTAAAAGAAAGCGTTGATTACCATGTAAAATCTTTAATGGAATATCAATAAAAAATTTTTTGCAAATATAGTCCGCAAGAAGGGGCTGGAGGAGCACAATTTGAACGTTCTCTTGATTTAAATGCACTTTTGAATTCATCAAATTTCCATTTACCTTCTGCTAAATATTTGATGCAACCAACCATAGACCTAACCTGTTGTTGTAAGAAAGATTTAGAAGTAAATTTAATAATTATTCTCTCATTATTTTTTTTGATTAAAATTTTTTTTAAAGTTTTAATTGGTGATTTTGCAGCACAAGAAGAAGCTCGAAATGTTGAAAAATCGTGAGTTCCTAATAATAATTTTGCTCCTTTTTTCATTGCTTTTAAATCCAATTTTTTACGGATATGCCATGCCTTGTTTTTTTGTAAAGCTAAAGGAGATTGTCTATTAATAATCACATACTGATAGGTTCTTTCTTTTGCATCAAATCTTGAATGAAATTTATTATTAGTTTTTTTTATATTTAAGATAGCTACTGGATTTTTTCCAATATATTTATTAACACCAAGTAAAAAATTTCTTTTTTTTATTTTTTTTTTTAAGTCAAAATGAGCTATTTGACTAGTAGCATGGACACCAGCATCTGTTCTACCTGCCCCAGTTACGGTTACTTTTTCCCTAGAAAATTTAAATATTGCCCTTTGCAGTATTTTTTGGATTGAAAGACCATTTTTTTGATACTGCCATCCAACAAAGTTGGTACCATCATATTCAACTTTGATTTGATATCTTTGCATTCAAGATAAAACTAAATCTTTTTTTATTTTGGAACCTAATAAAAACTCTGATGTTTTCTGTTTGTTTTTTCCTTGCCTTTGAATTTCTTCAATTTTTATTGATTTACCCCCGCATGCAATGGTTAAATTATCATCTAAAACTGATCCTGGTTGACCTTTTAAATCTGACAAAGTGGCTTTTAATATTTTATATCTTTCCCCCTGAAACAAAAACCATGCTCCCGGATTTGGATACAAACCATTGATTTTAGCAATAATTCTTAATGCTTCTTCATCCCATTTTATCTTGGCTTCCTCTTTATTTATTTTTTTTGCATAGGTTACCTTACTATGGTCCTGTTCAACAAACTCGGCCTTACCAATTTCGATTAAATCTAAACAATCTGAAATAATTTCTGAACCAATTTTAGAAAGTTGATTGGATACATCTTCCGCATTCATTTCATTGTTTAATTTAATTTCTTTTTTAAAGATAGTTGGGCCAGAATCTAATTTTTCAACAATTTTCATAACACTTATCCCTGTTACTTCATCTAAATTCATAATTGCTCTTTGTATGGGCGCGGCACCCCTCCATTTTGGTAAAAGAGATGCATGAATATTTATAAATCCATGCTTAGATAGACTTAAAAATTCTTTTGGAATTAATTGCCCATAAGCTACAACAATTACAATATCAGCTCTAAGAGATTTAAAATATTCTAGTTCTTTTTCATTTTGATTTAAAAAATTTGGATTTCTAATATTTAAACTAAAATTTTCAGCTATTTTCTGAATTGGTGATTTATTAGTTTTTTGTCCCCGCATAGATTTTTTTGGTGGTTGAGTATAAACGGAACAGATTGGGTATCTATTTTGATATAAAGATTTTAGTATAGGTACAGAAAAATTAGGTGTACCCATAAATACAATTTTTTTGAACATCAATTATTTAATTAGACTACGATTCTTTCTACGTTCTCTTTTTTTTGTTTGGATAGCTTTTTAATAATCATTTCTTTCTTTAATTTAGATAAATAGTCTATAAATAATATTCCCTCTAAATGATCGATTTCGTGTTGTATGCAGGTCGCTAAAAGTCCATCTGCCTTTAACTCTTGGGGGTGTCCATTATAATCAAGGTGTTTGACATGACATTGCTTAGGACGATCAATTTCTGCAAATTGATTTGGCACCGATAAACAGCCTTCTTCATAAGTAAATTTATCTTCTGATTTCCAAGTAATTTCTGGATTTACAAAATACATGGGATTTTTTTTTGGTTCTTTATCTTTGTTATCTTTATCTCTATTTCTACCTATATCCATTATAATTACTCGTTTATCTACTCCGATTTGAATAGCCGCAAGACCAATGCCTGGAGCGGCATACAATGTTTCTAGCATATCATCCATAAGCTGTTGGATGTCTTTATCCACATTTTCAACTCTAAGTGATTTTTTCCTTAAAATTTTGTTTGGTTCAATTAATATTTTTCGGATAGCCATAAAAATTACATGATAATATACATATAATTTTTTATTATTCTAGATTTTAATCAAACTCTGTAAGGTAAAGTTTTGATAATAATATTATTTCTTATTTTCTTTAAGTCTAATTTATTTAATGTTGCGGTAATAAAGTATAAAGTCTCGGGATCTAGATCTTCTAATTGATCTTCTCCTATAATTTCGATAATTTTTAACAAAACTAATCCTGTTTGTCCCTGATCTGACAAATCAATCAGATTTTTAGGTATAGTTAATTTATCATTGGAATATTTATTTTCCAATTTTTTTGGCAATTGTATTCCATCAGCTTTTAATGAATCCAATAAAATAACATCTTTGGCTGAATAATAATATTTTTTATCTTTTTTGATTTTTTTATAAATACTAATTAAATCACTCTCTAATTTTTCAATGTTATAATCATCTTCTATGAAATATTTAAGTAGCTTTGATCTATGTAAAATCTTGTTATCAAATTTTATTCTTCTTAATTCTTCTTCTTTTGTTGGTAAATTTAGCTTAATTTGATAAAAACCAAGATATCTTGAGGGAACATCTTCTTCTTCTATATCTGACAAGATTGAAGATAATTCTTCAGAGAAAGCATTTTCGATGTCGTCTTTTTTGAACAAATCATTTAATAAAATTAACAAATTGAGTTTTTTTTCTAAATCATCAGAAAGTGATGCACTTTGATAAATTAATGCTCTAGATTTATAGGATGGAAGAGTTTTGTAAATTTCTTCAGCATTTAAGAATTGATCAAAACTAAATAAAAATTTTCTATAAATATTAAATAGTTCTTTTTTATTATATGAATTGCTAGCCGCAGCCCATTCATACAAGTTAAATTTAGCTTCATCCTCTAAATCAATATAATCTGGATCTACAAGTAAATTGGAATAGGATAGATATCTCCAAATGTATTTACTTGTTTTCATTGAAGGATCATATTGAAAATCGCTATTAGCGACATGGGATAAATAAAAATTAAATAAATTTTTATCTGAAACTTCGTCGTCTACTTCTTCAGTATAACCTAGCAAGTAATTAATTTTGTTATTATAAAAGTTATCTACAGATCCCTTTTCATTTAATAAATCATATTGTAATTGAGCTTCTGCAATATTGCCTTTATTAATGAGACAATAAATTTTGAATTTTTGTAAATAATCGTCATCCGTTTCTTTATTAAAAAATTTAACTTTTTTACATGCACTATTAATATCTGCCTCCGACAAATTTTCATTGATTAAATATTTTAATAAATTTGTATTATTTTTTAGATCTGGATTTTTATGTAAAAACTCCTCCATGATATTAATTTTATCTTTTTTGATTAACCACTCTAATTTGTAATCTAAAAAATCAGATGAATTTATATTTTTAATTGGCAAATATGAATTTGTGAATAAAATTTTAATTAGTAATTCTTCTGAATCTTTGGAAAGATTAATTTTTTCTATTCTTTTTAAATGTTCCAATAATATCTTACCATCCGATTCAATCCAAATTTCTAAGGATAAATCATTTTCTTCGGGATCAAAAAGACCATACACTTTATTAAAATCTAGATCTTCATTGTTTTCCTGAAAAATATTAGTTTTAACAATTTGTGTTTCTTCAAATAATGAGTTTTTTTCATCATCTAGATTTATTGGGTTTGACTCAGTTGATTCTATCTTTATTTCAGAATTACCTTTCCAAATATCAATCGGTTCAGCTGCAATTAATCGTATTGTGAAAATTATTGTTAGTAATAATTGAAAAATTAAACTATTTAACAACTTTGAATTTTTCATTCGGAATTTCTTGCTTGATAATTTTATTGGGTGTTGGCAGATCTAACTTGCCAATTAAAAAAATAATAATCATTAATACTACAATGAAAATAAAAATTTTAATTAATGGCTTTATTAATATTGCAGCAAAGCTTCGTCTTGTTTTTCGATAAAATTGCATATATTACTTTTATTTATATTTGACAGAATAATTAAGACATAATTGTGAAAAATCAAACTTAAATTCTTAGAACATGAAGATTAAAAAAAACCTGGTTTTACTGGGTATGATGGGCGTTGGTAAAACCGGAATTGGAAAATATATAGCAAGAAGATTAAAAATTAATTTTTTTGATATCGATAAACTTATTGAAAAAAAGAATGAAATGAAAATTACTGAAATATTTAAAACAAAAGGAGAAATCTATTTTAGAAAGGAAGAAGAAGTTGTCACAATAAAATATTTAAATAAAAAAACGTCTATAATATCCCTAGGCGGAGGAGGATTTATAAACGATAAAATCAGAAAAAAAGTTTTGTCAGAATGCTTCTCTGTATGGCTGAATGTTAATTTAGAAACACTTTACATGAGGTTAAAAAATAGCAAAAAAAGACCTTTGATTTATAAAAATAACCGAAACACCATAGAAAAAATATTTATGGAAAGAAAAAAAATTTATTCTTTGGCTGATCATGAAATTAATTGTGATAATCTCAGTTTAAAGCAAATAACCAATAAAGTTATTAAATTGTATGAAAAAATTTAGAATTATTGTTAAGACCAAAGATAAAAATTATCCAATAATAATTGGCGAAAATATCTTAAACAAAATTGGAAATTTAGTAAATACTCAAATCCCAAAATGTAAAAAAATTGCATTAATTATAGACAGCAAAGTTCCAAAAAAAATCTTAATGCAAGTTAAGAATTCTATAAAAAATTTTGATAATCTATATATTAAATTAAATACTAGTGAAAAAATAAAGAACTTTAAAATTGTCAGTGAGTTAATTAATAAACTGTTAAAAAAAAATTTTCATCGAAATGATTGCTTAATTGCCTTGGGAGGCGGAGTATTAGGTGACATAGCAGGTTTTACCGCAAGTTTAGTTAAAAGAGGTATAAAGTTTATTAATATCCCAACAACTCTATTGTCTCAGGTAGATTCTTCTATTGGAGGTAAGACAGGCGTAAATTCAGAATATGGAAAAAATTTAATTGGTTCTTTTTACCAACCGGAAATGGTTATATCTGATACCGCAACATTAAATTCATTACCCAAAAGAGAAATAGTTTGTGGGTACGCAGAAATTCTAAAACATGCATTAATTCTAGATAAAAAACTTTTTTTTTGGTTACAAAAGAATGGAAAAAAAATATTAAATTTAAATAACAAAATAGTTGTTCAAAAAGCAATTTATCAAAGTTGTAAAATCAAAGCTAAGATAGTTGAAAAAGATGAAAAAGAAAAAGATTTGAGAATGATTTTAAATTTCGGCCATACATTTGGTCATGCTTTTGAAGCTGCAACAAATTTTTCTAATAAAATAAATCATGGTGAATCAGTGTTCCTGGGTATGTTATGTGCCGGTGAATTTGCCTTTAGAAATAAATTATTGAAAAATAAAGATTTAAACTTAATTAAAGAACATTACACTGCATTAAATTTACCAAAAAAACTTAATGACTATTTTACCAAAAAAGATGTGAAAAATATAATCCAATTTATGAAATCTGATAAAAAAAATTCTGACTCAAAAATAAAATTAATATTGATTAGTAAAATTGGAAAAACCCTAAGATCAAGAAGTTTAGAGGATTCTGTTTTAAAAAATTATTTAAATTCTAAATTATTTTGAAAATTAAACTATAATTATTTGTAAAGAATGAATACTTTTATTTATTTCGCTTTTTAAAACATCATATATTTTTCTATTTGCTTCAATAGAACTTATTTTTCTTAATTCTGTTGACTCTATTATTAATTTCAGGTGAAATTTATCTTTACTGAAATTTTGATGTCTTTTATGCAAAAAAGATTTATCTTCTATTTTAATATTATTAATTTTAATTTTTCTTTTTAATTTTTTGTCTACAATTTTTATTAAGCTATTTATCTCCATTAATGTTACAATATATATAGCATGGAAAATATTTGCGATCATAAAAATTGTAAAAAAATTGCTAAATACAAAGCTCCAATTGAAAAAAATAATAGCAAAAAATTTAAATGGTTATGCTTGGATCATATAAAAGAATTTAATCATAGCTGGGATTATTTTAAAGGTATGTCGGATCAAGAAGTATGTGTGTTTATAAAATCTGACATGACATGGCACAAACCTACACAGAGTTTTAGTTCACCAGATAATTTTTTTAATATATTGTGGAAAAATAGTCTTAATGAAGGAGGAAATATTTTAAGTAATGGGCATGGAGAAAAAATTAAAACGAAAATAAATTTCTCAAACAAAGACAAGGAGGCATTTAATATTATTGAGTTAGATGTTGGAACAAAATGGGATAAAATCCGTAATCAATTTAAAAAACTTGTCAAAAAATATCATCCTGATATGAATGCGGGAAATAAAAAATTTGAGGAAAAGCTTAAAATAATTACACTAGCTTATACTCAGCTTAAATTAACTTATAAAGGAAGGTAGATGACACCAAATTTAGATATTAAGCCTGATATTAAAATTTCAGTCAATCAATCTTTTGGATTAGACACGGATATGTTGGTTGATAGCTTTTCAAAAAAAAATGAACATGTTCCTGAAATTGATAAAGATTATAAGTTTGATAGAGATACTACGCTTGCTATCTTGTCTGGCTTTGCATTTAATAAAAGAGTCTTAATACAAGGATACCACGGTACAGGAAAATCTACTCATATTGAACAAGTTGCTGCAAGATTAAATTGGCCGTGTATAAGAGTAAATTTAGACAGTCACATTAGTAGAATCGATTTAATTGGAAAAGACGCAATTGAAATAAAAGATAACAAGCAAGTTACAGAATTTAAAGAAGGAATGCTTCCTTGGTCAATACAAAATCCTGTTGCTTTAGTTTTTGATGAATACGATGCAGGAAGACCGGATGTTATGTTTGTAATTCAAAGAGTTTTAGAATCTGATGGAAGCTTTACATTATTAGATAAAAACAAAGTACTTAAACAAAATAAATTTTTTAGACTCTTTGCAACTACTAATACAGTAGGGCTTGGTGATACAAGTGGACTATACCCTGGTACTCAACAAATTAATCAAGGTCAGATGGATAGATGGAATATCGTAACAACTTTGAATTATTTAAATTTCGATAAAGAATTAGAGATTGTTTTGGCAAAAAATAAGAATTTGAATAATGTCAAAGGCAAGGAAAAAGTCTCTAATATGATTAAGGTAGCAAGTTTAACAAGAAAAGGTTTCATGGCTGGAGATATTTCAAGTGTCATGAGCCCAAGAACTATAATTTATTGGGCAGAAAATTCAGAAATTTTTAAAGATACAGGATATGCTTTTAGAGTAACATTTTTGAATAAATGTGACGACATAGAAAAGACTATTATTGCCGAATACTATCAAAGATGTTTTGGTGAAGATCTTCCTGAGTCTACAGTAAATATAAAAATATAAATGAACAAAGAGGAAGCGATAAAAGAAAAATTTAAAATTGCCTTAACCTCCACCATAAAAGTAATTTCGGAAAAAGATAAAGTTGAAGTTAATTTTGAAAATAAAAATTCAAGATCTAAGAATTTACGTTTTTTTGATTTAGATAACTTAAAAAGTATTGATGACTATACCAAAATTAGAGCTGAAACTGATTCTGAAGCTTTAAAATTAAGATATTCTAACAAGAAAATTTATCAGAAAAATTTACCAAAAACTTTTATTGCAAAATCTTTATATAATTTAACGGAAAAAATTAGATATGAAAAAATAGGTTCTGATAATCTTAAAGGTATCAAACAAAATCTTTTGAAAAATTACGAGTTTAGTCAAAAGTACAAAAGAAAAGATCAACCAAATACTAAAGAAGATGCAGGTGCCAAAGAAGCTTTTGAATTATATTTATTAAAACATTTCCATAACATCAAGCTTACAAAATTATCTAAGGAAATTTTAGGTTTTTGGGAAAAAATGTTTGATCAAAAATTAAATGATAAAATAGATTTTTTTAAACAAAATATTCATAATCAAGAAATTTTTAACGCTACTTTTGCCGAAATAATCGAAAGTATGGATATTGGACAAAATTCTGAAGAAAAAGATCAAGAAAATGAGAGTGAAACAAATAATAATGAAAATCAAAATGATAATAAAAATGAGCAACATAATGACAAAAAAGAAAAAAACAAACTAGAGATGGATCAAAATAGTTTTGAAACCGAATTTGATCTTAATGAAATTCAAATGGATGAAAGCTTAGTTGATCCAAGCTCAGAATCTGATAATAATCAAAAAATAATAGAAAGGCAAAACTATCAGACTAATAAAAACCTTTATGAAATCTACACCGAAGAATTTGATGAAATCTCTAAAGCTGAAAAACTGGAGACAACTGAAGAAATAATTAGATTAAGAAAAAATCTTGATCAGCAACTAACAGGTTTTCAGAGCGTAATAACAAAATTGGCAAATAAATTGCAAAGAAAATTGCTGGCAAAACAAAATAGATCCTGGCAATTTGATCTTGAAGAAGGATTATTAGATAGTTCTAAGTTAACAAGGATCATAATTGATCCATTTAATTCACTTTCATTTAAGAAAGAAAAAAATACAGAATTTAAAGACACAATAGTTACTTTACTCATTGACAATTCTGGCTCAATGCGTGGTAGGCCAATCACTATCGCTGCTATTTGTGCCGATATATTATCCAGAACTTTAGAACGTTGTGCTGTTAAGGTCGAGATTTTAGGATTTACTACAAAAAATTGGAAGGGTGGACAAAGTAGAGAAAAATGGAATTTGAATAATAAGCCGACCAATCCAGGTAGGCTTAATGATTTAAGACATATAATTTATAAATCTGCAGACTCGCCTTGGAGGCAATCAAAAAAAAATATTGGTCTCATGCTAAAAGAGGGTATTTTAAAAGAGAATATCGATGGGGAAGCAATTAAGTGGGCTCTCAATAGAATTAAGAAAAGAAAAGAAGAAAGAAAAATTATTATGGTTATTTCGGATGGAGCTCCAGTTGATGACTCGACTCTATCCGCAAATCCAGGAGATTATTTGGAAAAAAATTTGAAAAAAACGGTTAAATTTATCGAAGAGAAATCTAATATAGAAATTTTAGCTATTGGAATTGGTCACGATGTCTCCAGATATTATAGTAAAGCAATTAAAATTACAGACGTTCAAGAGCTAGGCGATGTAATGATTGACCAACTAAGCAATCTGTTTAATAAAAAAACCTTAAGATCTTTAAATTAAATTCTTTTTAAATCAGCATTGAGCCAACTTATATTAACAAGCGCACCTTTCATTTCCGAAGTATTTTTAAAATTTATTTTTCCATAATTTTTTTCTAATAACGTTTTACCAATAAACGTTCCTAATCCTAACCCTGCTTGTAACTTAATTTCTTGAGAAGAAGATTTAATATAAGGTTCACCTAATTTATCAATTATATCATTCGGAAAGCCAGGTCCATCATCACAAATTTGTATTTCAGTATTTTTTTCATTACTCATTAATTTTATTTCTACTTTTTGTTTAGAAAATTTATTTGCATTGCCAATAAAGTTTCTTAAACCATAATTTATTTCAATTGACCTTTGAAACCTAATTGAATTCTTATTTTTTTCAGTATTTAAAAAAAAAAATTTTTCACTCATTTCTTGAAATGAATGGATTATTTCACTTAAGTAATCTTGGAGAGTAATTTTAGAATCAATAAATTCATCCTCTATATGTGGATTTAGAGATAATTTTTTTAATATCTGATTGCACCTTTGACTTTGGCTAATTAATAGATCAATATCTTTTTCTAATTTATTATTACCCTGTAGTTCTTCTTTTAATTCTTTTGCAACTAAAGATATGGTAGATAATGGTGTTCCTAAAGAATGAGCCGCTGCAGCAGCCTGCCCACCTAAAGATAATAATTCATGTTCTTTTGCTATAACATTTTGAATATTGTCTAAGGCCTCTTTTCTTTTTCTAGATTCTCCTCCAAATTTTAAACCAAAATAAACTAAAAATATTAAACCTATAATTATAGACAATGGAATAGTATACAAATAATAATTGGATACATGGAAATACAAATGTTTTTGACCTGGCAAATCAAAATGAACAAAAGTTAAAAAAATTAAGATAAATATTGTTATGACGACTAAACTGATGGTGCTGACTAATTTTAAATAGGTTGAAGAAAATACCGGAGGTATAATCAGTAAAAATATAAATGGATTAGTTATTCCTCCAGTAAGATAGATTAAGATTCCCAATTGAATAATGTCATAGGTTAAATAAATTGTAGAAAGACTATTATTTAACTGATTTTGCTTTATTTTAAATTGAAGAAGTAAATTAGTTAGTACACCAATACCTACAATAAAAATACAAACTAAATAGTAAAAATCAAATTGAAAAATTAATTTTACAACATTAATCGTAGCAAATTGCCCTAATAGTGCTATCCATCTTAAATTTACAAAAGTACTTTTATCAAGTTGAAAATCTTTCGAAGATTTAAACAACTTGCTTAAATTCATTAAATCAAATATCTAGGTTTGAAACATCTAAAGCCCGACTAATAATAAAATTTTTTCTAGGAGCTACATCGTTACCCATTAAAATTTGTATTAATTTTTGATCATCTTTAGATTTTATCTTTGTTTGTTTTGAATATTTAACTTTTAATAAAGTTCTAGTTTTTGGATTGAGAGTAGTACTCCATAATTCTTCTGGATTCATTTCACCAAGACCTTTAAATCTTTGAATATTAAATTTTAACTTTTCTTCCTCAATTAGAGTTTTATATTTTTGTGAGTCTTTTTTTATTTTATTAAAATTTTTAGAAGATTTTACAATGAAATTTTCTAATTCCTTATCATTTTTAATATAAAAACTCTTAACTCCTTTTGATATTTTATAGAGCGGTGGCTGAGCAAGATAGATATGGCCTTTTTCAATCAGTTCATGGAAAGGATAATTATTAAAAAGAGTTAACAATAAAGTTCTAATATGTGAACCATCAACATCAGCGTCTGTCATAATAATGATTTTATCATATCTTAAATTTTCAATATTAAAATCCTTCGAGCCTGTGCCAATTGCGTTTATTAAAGTTACAATTTCATTAGATGACATCATCTTTGAAAAAACTTTAGTTTGATTATCTTGATTTGATGAATTTTTTTTTGATAAACCATTAGTTTCAACATAAGTATTTAATATTTTTCCCCTTAGTGGTAGCACAGCTTGAAATTCTCGATTTCTACCTTGTTTAGCCGAGCCACCCGCAGAGTCTCCCTCTACGATAAATAGTTCAGTACCCTCTGCCTTCCCAATTTGGCAATCCGCAAGTTTTCCAGGAAGTCCTGTTAATTCTAATATTCCTCTGCGTCTGATATTTTCTCGAGCTTTTCTAGCAACATTTCTTGCTACAGCAGCATTAATTATTTTTGTTAAAACGACTCTAACAATAGAGGGATTTTGATCAAACCAAGTAGATAATTTTTCATTAATAATTGTTTCGATTATTAATCGAACTTCTGATGAAACTAATTTATCTTTTGTTTGGGATGAAAATTTCGGATCAGGCATTTTGATTGATAAAACTGTCGTTAATCCTTCTCTAGTATCTTCGCCTGATAAAGTAATTTTATGTTTTTTTAAAAGGTTGTTTTCATTTGCATATCTATTGATTACTCTAGTTAATGCGCTTTTAAATCCTAGTAAATGTGTTCCACCATCTTTTTGAAAAATATTATTAGTAAAGGCCATTACATCCTCAGAATAACCAGCATTCCACTTAATAGAACTTTCTACTATCACATTTCCCTTTTTACCAATAATTGAAATAGGTTTTCTAAAAAGTTCGTTTTCATTTCTATTTAGAAGTTTTTCTTTTTTGTTGTCTAAAAATTCTACAAATTCTTCAATTCCACCTTCATATTTATTTATAAATTCCTTTTGCTTGGAACCAGTTTTATCAATAATAGATATCTTCAAACCTCTATTTAAATACGCTAATTCCCTCATTCTTTTTTGAATAATTGATGAACTGAATTTTGTTGAAGAAAAAATTTCTTTTGAGGGTAAAAAATTTATCAAAGTGCCAGATTTATTAGTTTTACCAATAACTTTTAGTGGGGATGTGGCCTTTCCATCTTTAAATTCTATGTAATGCTCTTTTTTGTCTCTATAAATTGTTAACTTTAATTTCTGGGACAAGGCATTCACAACTGAAACACCCACGCCGTGTAATCCACCCGAAACTTTATAAGAATTGTGATCAAATTTTCCCCCTGAGTGTAACTGAGTCATAATAACTTCTGCCGCAGATTTTTTTTCACCTTTATGTATATCTACTGGAATACCTCTACCATCATCTAACACGCTTACGGTCCCATCTTTGTAAATTTCAATTTCTATTTTTTTACAATAACCGGCCAAAGCTTCATCAATGGAATTATCGATTACTTCATAAACCATGTGATGTAAACCGGTACCATCATCTGTATCACCGATATACATTCCAGGTCTCTTCTTAACTGCATCTAGACCTTTGAGAACTTTTATTGAATCTGCTTTATAATTCCCTTTTTCTATTTTTGATAACATTTTTATTTTTTTCGGAAGAGAAGAAATTATCACTTTTTTCAATCTAAATAAAATGACTTAAATCTTCACACTCAAAATAAGCTTGATAATTCTAGTCAATTTAAACTTTTTATAAATTTATTTCTTGTTTTTTAATTTTTTGAAAAAAAAGTCACTTTTAGACATAAAAATGTGAAATTCCAACCCACGATACTATATTAATAACTATTTCATTTTAAACTCGCTGATATCACATTAGCATCACAACATAATTGGGATGATAAAATTATATTTTAGATTGTTTAAAAACTTCTTAAAAATTAATGGAGAGAGTGGGACTGTTGTCCTAGATACAGTTACCCGTATACACTCTCTCCAAATGTGTGTCTTAAAATTTTAATCTAATAATTTAAATTATATTAATAAATTTACTTATTACTGTTGTGACCACACGTACCACACTACTGCAGCTAAAACTACCCATTCCATAAATCTCTCCTTTTAATTTATTTAACGAATCTTGCTTGAAATATAACTTAAGATTTTTTACTTTAAAATCATTTAATTACATCAAATATAGCTTAGAAAGCGTGATTTTAATATTAAATACGTCTTTCAAGTGCACGCTCGAGGGAGCGTGCACTAAGAATTCTTTTAATAATCGAAAATTGAATTATTAATAGAAAAACTATTAGTTACTGGTTTCCGTAAAACCAAACTAACGCTCCTATTGCTAATATAGGTACCCACATAAGTTTCTCCTTTGTTAAATTATAGCCTAACTTAATAAGTTTAACCTTAAAGTCAATTAATTTCAAAACATTCCTGAATGAAACATTAGTAACATCGTATAAACATACCTAGCCATTTTCACCGGGCTCACCACTTTAAATGCTAACTAAAATTAAAGTTAGATTATATTGGAAAATTTACTGATTTAAATAATATGCTGCTGCTATAATTCCAGCGATTATAACCCATTCCATAAGTTACCTCTCCTTTTTAAATTGATTCAACAAAACTTAGCTATTTATAAAGTGTATATTAAAAATCTTTTGTATAAAAATCAATAAAATTTTTTAAATGGCGGAGAGAGTGGGATTCGAACCCACGATACCTTTAACAGTATACACGCTTTCCAAGCGTGCGCCTTCAACCGCTCGGCCATCTCTCCACAAATAAGCTACATTTAAATTATTTAATTTTTGCTCTATACCAAGATTTTTTTCCAATAATTGCATTATAAAGTCCTGAAAATCTCATTAAGTAAATTTTTTTTTTCATAGAATTAAAAGTTAATGTGAAAAACAAAAATTTAATTATTGATGTTATTAGTTTTTTATATGTTTTTTTTAAGGCAAAAAAATAACCATGATGTTTTTTATTAAAATAAAATGTAGACCACATCCAATGCCAATTTCTTGAAAATTCTACTTCATTAAAAAATTCATCATCAACTGCTTTTGCGCCCAAATGGATTATCTGAGATTTTGGAATTACATAAATGTTCTCATTATTTTCTAACACTCTTTTACAAAGGTCATTATTTTCTAAATACATAAATATGTTTTCATCGAAGAAAACATCTTGTTTGAACTTTGATTTGTTGATTAGCATGGAAAATCCATCAACATAATCAACTTTAAAGGGACGATTATCTATTTTTAAAGGATTATCTTTATGAAAAAAACCAAAGTTTTTTTTTTTTAAACTTGTAATTTCTAATGGTGAAGCAATGGCAAGATTTTTGATTAATTCAATTTCAGATGATAAATTAATTATAGTATCTTCTATTAATTTAACATCAGGATTGAGGATTAAAACATAATTAGTTTTGGCAAACCTTATTCCAATATTGTTTGCAGAACCCATCCCTATATTAGATCCTGTTAAATGACATTTGACATTTTGAAATTTACCTTCAATGTATTTTTTAAAATTTATGTTGTTAGAATTTTCGACAATAATGATTGCATACCTTTGGTCAATTGAATTTAAGCATTTCTCTACAACTTTTTCACTTTTAAATGTTACAATTACTATTGTTAAATTATTTTCCGATAATAACATTTTATAATTAATTTTTTCTCAATTTTTAAATCAATAGTTTTAATTTGGACATTTATTTTAA
>AZHQ01000009.1 GCA_000504605.1 alpha proteobacterium SCGC AAA288-E13 | reverse complement strand
GTCATTTAACGTAATAACAGTTATTAAATTTTTCTATAATGGTAAAATTTTTTAAATCAAATTCATGATTAAGATTTAAGATGATACTATTTATTTTCCCAATTTGATCCTCACTTAAATCTGATATTTCAATAAATGTCGGTTTATAAACAGAATTTATTTTTTTTGTTTTAAATTCAATTGGTACTATTTGATTATTTTCAACCAATTTATGAAAATTTTCTTCATATATTATATCTTTTTTATTGAGAGTTTTTCTATAAATTTTAATTTTGGAATCAATTCTGATATATTTATCTTTTAAGTCAAAAATAATATTTGATATTCCATTAGAATGTTTAACAGTACCTTTCGAATAAAATATTTTATTTAAAGGTTTAAAATAAAATGATAAATTTTTAGGATAATTCAGTAGGATTTTGTGGTTATTATCAGTTTTATTATGATTATCGTAAATAGACCATCCAGTACTTGGTACTGCGTCTTCGTAATTCACGATTAAGGGGTTAAAATTAAATTTATATTTTTTTTTTAACATTCTTAAAAAACCAACAGATTCACGAAAACAATAACCGTACTTTTCTGTTAATCTAGATTCATAATTTATTACAAAAATATTATATAATTTTCTAAAAAGATTATGATTATAAATAAATAAAAGTATTAAAAAACCAATAATTAATACGCCTAAATTTTTTTTAAATTTTTTAGTCACAATTAATTAAAAGTACCAGTATATACCGTCAAATTTATTTTTACTATTATTTTAATGGTTTTATATACTTTTTTCAGATATTACAATTTATAAAAATAAATATTATCAAGTTCAATGAATAATAATTATTTAAGATTATTAAAATTAATTTTTAAAAAAAATAGCTTATTGAGAGTTTTGCAAATTTATGAATGTTTCAATATTACTCTTTATGGTACTTCTATAGAGTTTGGAGTTATCGACAACAAAGATAAAACCTTCTCTAATTTTGTGAAAGGTAAATCAAAATTTTATTATTCTAATAAATTTAGTAACAAAAAATTGAAAATTTTTTATTCTGATTTAACAAAAAAATTAATCATTCCTTCCAAAAAATATAACAACGTATTATTTTTTAATGTTTTAGAACATTTGCCGGAATATAAATTGGCTTTTTCAGAAATTTTTAGAATTATAAAAAAAGGAGGATCTTTCATCGGATCAGTTCCGTTTATTTATCAGATACATGCAGCACCAAACGATTATTTTAGATTTACTAAGCAATTTTTTGAATTAAATCTTAAAAAATATAAATTTAAACAAGTAAAAGTTAAAGCTCTAGGATTTGGTCCATTTACAGCTAGTTATTCACTACTTTATCCTTATTTAAAATATTTGCCTTTATTAAGTCAGATATGTTTATTATTAGCATATATTTTGGATAGTCTTATACAGATTTTTGTAAAAACAGATCTTAAAGAGATATTTCCACTTGGTTATTTTTTCATTGCAAAAAAATAATTTTAAGTAAATTTAGAACCCACTATGAGATAATTTAAATAGTAATGAAAATTTTTTATTGGTCTCCCTTTATATCAAAAGTTGCAACTGTTTCTTCGGTAATTAGATCAGCAGAATCAATATTAAAATATTCAAAAAAAGAAAATAAAATAAATTTAGCCATAATCGATGCAATAGGAGAGTGGGAAAATTACAAAAAATCAATTAATCCAAAAATTGAAATTATAAATTTAAATAAAAAAAATATTTTTGAATATTTACCTAAAGGAGGTTTTTTTAAAAGTAGGCTATCGTACACTATAATTTTTATTCTAACATTTTTTAAATTATTAGACTTAATAAATAAAGAAAAACCTGATTACCTAATTACGCATCTACTGACTTCTCTTCCGATTTTTTTAACTTTAATCATTAAAAGTAAAACTAAAATTGTTCTTAGAATTTCTGGAATGCCTAAATTGAATTTCATTCGTTATATATTCTGGAAATTATTTTCAAAAAAAATTTATAAAATTACATGTCCAACTATAGCAACTTACAAATATTTGAAAAAAATGAATATCTTTGATAATAATAATATCTTTGTTTTAAGAGATCCGGCAATCCAATTACATGAATTTTTAAAAAAAAAAAATGAGAAAATTGAAAATTTAAAAATTGAAAAGAAGAACATAATTGTCGGAATTGGTAGATTAACAAGACAAAAAAATTTTCTTTTGTTAATTAAAGCGTTCAAAAAAATATTAGCTAAATATCCAAACTGCCACTTGGTTTTATTAGGGGAAGGTGAACAAAAAGATTTATTGATAAAAGCAGCAAAAAAATTAGAAATTCAAAGTAAACTATCATTCTTGGGTTATCAAAAAAATGTATATAAGTACCTGTTAAATTCAGACTGTTTCATATTAACATCATTATGGGAAGATCCTGGATTCGTAATTCTTGAAGCAGCACTAAGTAATACTTTCATTATATCAAGCAATTGTCCTAACGGTCCAAATGAAATTTTATCAAATGGAAAAAATGGATTGTTATTTCGAAACAATAACTTATCAGATCTTCTAAATAAATTTGATGAATTTAAAAACTTGACCAAGGATGAAATATATAAAAAAAAAATTCTTGCTAAAAAAAAAACAAAAATGTTTACTCAATTTGCTCATTTTAATTCATTAAAAAAAATTATTAACTTAAATTTATGACACTTGTTATTTGTATCTGTACCTATAATAGAAATCTTAATTTGATCAGATGTTTAAAAAGTATTAATAAATTGCATTTAATATCAAATATTAAAATTAAAATTATTGTTGTTGATAATTCGAATAAATATACATCACTTAAATTAGTTAAAAAATTAAAGAAGTCATTTAAATATAAAATAATACAATTACACGAAAAAAGAAGAGGAATTGTTTATGCAAGAAACAAGTGTCTACATGAGACAAAAAAAATAAATCCTAAATTTATATGTTTTTTTGATGATGATTGTATTGTAGATCGTTTTTGGCTCAAGAATGTTTTTAAAGTAATAAAATTTACTAATGCCAAGATTGTTACTGGTCCTCAATTAACTTTAAAAAAAAAATCTTTAAAGTGCTCAAAATTGATTAATTATTCTCAATTTTTTGAGAAGAAGCATAAAGAGAATTTAAAAAGAGTAAATTGGGCAGCAAGTAATAATGTTTTTTTAGAATATGATATTATAAAAAAACATAAGTTATTTTTTGATAAAGCTTTAAATAAATTTGGAATGGGTGAGGACCAATTATTTTTCTTAAAACTCAACAACTATGGTCACAAAATATATTGGAGTAAATCTATAAAAGTTTTTGAAGATATTCACGCACATAGAACAAATTTAAAGTGGTTAATTAAAAGGAGTTTTAGACTAGGTGTTCTCGGACATTATATAGATATGAACATACATGGAAAATTAGTGGGTTTTGTAATTAATTATTTAAAATGTATTTATTATTTTATAAAAGCTTCTATTAACATTTTTTTATTTTTTAATATTAAATTTCAGACTCAAATTTTTAATTATTTTTCCAGATTTTATGGAAGATTAATCGGACCTTTGTTTTTAAAAAAAATAGATTTTTTTAGTAAATGAATATTAATTCTAGAAATATTTGTATTATTTACTTATTTTTATATCTTTCCTTACTTTTGGGTTTTTATTTTAATGAAGATTTTTCGGGAGGATATTTACAAGATTATCGCGTACACAAAAACGTGGCAAGTTATTTTGGTGTAAATTTTATTGAAACATTTTTAAATTATGAAAAATTTGAACTACCTCACTCACCAATTTTTATAACTATTTTCTTAATTTTAGAAAAAATATCTTTTAATGAAAGTTTTGCTAAATTAATTAACTTACATTTTTCTTTACTAATACCTTATTTTTTCTACTTATGTTTAAAAATTAAATATAAATTTAAAATTAACGATATTAAAATTCTTTTACCCTCAATAATATTTCTTTCACCATATTTTCGATCTGCTTCAATTTGGATAGGAGATGAAAATATATCTCTAATATTTTTATCTATTTGTTTTTATTTTTTTTTTAAAATTTGAAGATAGTAAAAAAAAAAAATTATCTGATATTTTTCTACATATACTATTTTTAGCTTTAGCAGCTTATGTAAGGCCAATTTATTCGTTATTTAGTATTTATTTCTTTACTAGATATTATTTTGATTTAAATTTTTCACCCAAGTTATTATTTTATATTTTCATAAATATATTACTTAGCTTTCCTGCAATATATTATGTATTTGTGCTTGATATAAACCAGTGGTTTGCTGGTTGGTTTTTTAGAACAAATTTTATAAATTATTTTTCAATTATTATTACAATTTTTTTCTTTTATTCTATTCCTTTTTTACTAACTAATATTAAACAAAATTTTCAAATGAATAATTTTAAAGCTGAAAATTTGGTATTTTCAATAATTTTTTTATTTTTACTAATATTTTATTTTGATTACAGTTTAACTTATGGAGGTGG
Organism: alpha proteobacterium SCGC AAA288-E13; assembly: GCA_000504605.1. Next base: position 20,817 of record AZHQ01000009.1, on the reverse strand, counting down.
AATCTTTTTTAAATTATCAATTTTAATTTTTGAAAATAACTACCTATTCTATATTTTTTCTCTTATAAGTTTGAATGCATTTATTTTAATATTTTCTAGTTCTATCAAAAGTAAAGATACGATATTTGATGTTGTGTTGTTAGTAACACTTTTTTTACTAGATATAGATGGTGTATTTTACCACGAAACATATGATCCATTATTATATTTCATTTTTTTTCTTTTAGTAAAAAATAGAATTTATTTAAATTTTGCGAAGAAATTAACAAATAAAAAATTCATTTTATTAGGCCTTTTTAGTACATCATTTTACGTTTTATCAATTTTAAAAACGTTTATATAAATTATCAGGATAAATTTATTAAAAAAAATATGTTTAATTAATTATTTAAAACCTAAGCAAATCAATCTTTTTGATTGATGAACAGTTTGATGATGGTTTGAAATAACTTTTACATATTCAAATTTTTTATCAAAATAATCGGGTCTTATAGTATCAAAAATAAACTTAGTATTTTTAGTTGGAATTTCTCTGAAATAATCTTCATAAACTTTAAAATCATAGTGATAATCTAAGGAATATAATGAAATGATTATATCAAATTTTTTGATTGGTAAATTTTTTTTATCAAAATCATAAATTTTAAAATTATTTTGTGACATACCATTAGTTGTTAAAAATTTAAAAGTTAAATCTAAATTATTGTAAGCTTCTGAATTATTACTATCCCATCCATAAATAATTTTTTTAGAAATATAATTTCTTTCTATAATTGAAAAATTACCTTGCTTAAAATAACTAAATAAAATTAACTCTAATCCTCCCAGACCTCCTCCAATACTTAAAATAGATTTATTCGATATTTCAATTTCCCCTTTTATTTCATTAAATTCTTCGAGCATTCTGTTGTAATAAATACTTTCAATTTTTTTAATATTTAAAAAATATTCAATCATAAAGTTTGTAAAAAGATATCTACCAAACATTTTTCTAATTTTTTTTTGAAAATTGTTTAATAATTCTGTCCTTTGTAAAAAAATTAGTTTTGCCATATTTTTATCTATAGAAAAATTTCTTAACATAAATTTATTTTATAATGAGTGTATATTTCTAAATCTAGTAATTAGTTTTATTCAAAAATACATGGAGAATTGAAAAATTTATCCAAAAAGGTGCATTACCTGTTGAAAAGAAACTACCCGAGGGTAGAATTGGCAACATATGTGTTAAAACAAATAAAGATGTCACTAAAAGCGTTACATCATTAGATTTAAAATAAACTTTAGTACTATTTACCAATGTATAAATAATAAAAAATATAATTAATAAGTATCCTACAATTCCGAGCTCAGATAATAATTCAAAATGAATTTGATGAGGGTGTGTAAAACATCTCTTAGGAGAAAGTTTAATATTTCCATATTTATTATCCTTACAAATAAGTCGGAAATTTTTGTTTCCAACGCCAAAGATTGGATAATCTTTAAATATTTGCCAGGCTGAATAATAATGTGAGACGTATACTATTCTATTAAATCTATCAATGAACGATTTGTTATTCTTTATTTCATAGTGTTCAGGAGTTATCAAACTATAATCTATATTTAGTAAAGTAAGTTCAAATCTTTTAAAAGTAAGATAATAATTATAATAAGTACTTTTAAAAAATAAAGATGATGTTAAAATTGCAAAAATTAAAAAAAGAAGAATATATTTTTTTTTAAATAATAAATAATGATTTTTAACAAAAAATAGAAAACAAGAAAAAATTATAATTGTTTTAATAAAATTTGACCTTTCACTTGATAAATAAATACAAACTATTGATAATATAAAAAATAAATTAGAGAATAATTTTTTAATAAAGCTTTTATCTGAATTTTTTAATAAAAAACTTGTAGTTATAAATGAAAAGCCTAATAAGAAACCACCTACAACCATCTCATCTTTAAAAAAAGTAACGATTCTTTCAGGATTTGGACTTTTATAACCCAAAGTATTAAAACCAAAAATTTTTTCAAAAATAACATCGAACAAAACAACAATAATTATTATAGACCAGAAATAAAATATTTGATTAATAGATTTTTTATTATTTAAAAATAAATGTTCCACTGCAAAAATTAAAATAATCCACTTTATAAAAGCGAAGGACCTTATTAGAGAATCAAATCTTGAAAAATCTTTTATAAAATTTAGAGTTTCATCCGCAATATTTACGGTGATTGAGTTAATAATTAAGTAAATCCAAATAACAAAAATAAAAAGAAAGTATTTGTCTTTCAGCCATGACCATTTTTTTTTATATAAACAAATAATTAAAAATGATAAATCAATAATAATTATATTAATATTTGTTGCTGCATTACCTAATATGAATGAAATTGGAAACAATGAAAGAAAATAAAATAATAATTTTTCAAAAAGAAAATTTTTTTTATCATAAATAAAATTTTTTTCTTTGGAAATTACAAATGTCATTAATATTAATTTAAGTTTATATTTGAATTTAATATATATAATATCTACCTACATTAAATAATGAAAACAACACTTAAAAATAAAAAAATATTTATAGCAGGCCATAATGGGATGGTTGGATCTGCCGTATTAAGATATTTTAAAAAACTAGGCATGTATAAAATCATTACTCGGAACAGAAAAAAGTTAAACCTAGCAAATTGGAATAAAACTAACAATTTTATAAAAAAAATTAAACCCGATATAGTAATTAACTGTGCAGGAAAAGTAGGCGGAATACTTGCAAATTTTACATATCCAAAAGAATTTCTTTTTGAAAATATTTATATTCAATTAAATTTAACAGATTCTTGTTTCAAAAACAAAGTAAGTACTTATATTAATCTTGGAAGTTCTTGTATTTATCCAAAAAAAGCAAAACAACCTATTAAAGAAGATTATTTGTTGTCTGGAAAATTAGAACCTACCAATGAAGCTTATGCTATTGCAAAAATTGTTGGACTTAAATCGTGTGAATTTTATAACAGACAATTTAAAACAAATTACCTTACGTTAATGCCATGCAACATGTATGGACCAAACGATAATTTTGACATTAGAAGTAGCCACTTTATTCCAGGTTTAATTAAGAAATTTTATATTGCTGATCGTAAAAATATAAAAAATGTAGAAGTCTGGGGTTCGGGTAAAGCGAAAAGAGAAATAATGCACGTAGATGATTTTGCATCTGCGGTTTTTTTTATACTTAATAAAGTTGAGAAAAAAGATAAAAAAATATTAAAACTGTTAAAAAAAAAATCTTATATAAATATTGGTTCTAATAAAGAATATACTATCAAACAATATGCAAATATGATTGCTAAATTATTTCCAAAAAAAATTAATTTAAAATTTAATAAAAAATATCCTGATGGTACACCTAGAAAATTACTAGATACTTCCATTATAAACAGTATAGGTTGGAAGCCACATATATTGCTTAACAAAGGCCTAAAAGACACTGTGGAATGGTGTAAAAAAAAATATAAATAAATTTACTAAATTTAATAAACTAATTTAATAATAAACATTTATAAAAACAATAAACATATGGGCATGTAGTTCAGTGGTAGAATGCTACGTTGACATCGTAGAGGTCGCAAGTTCAATTCTTGCCGTGCCCACCATTAATTAGACGTTGAGTTAAATCTTATCACAATCCTATCATAATCAATCACATTGAAGTCTCCAAATGAAAGGAGAAATAAGATGCCAATAATTAGAAAAATGAAAAAGAATTGGCAGTGTTTAATTGGGGTCAAACACCACCCCCGAACTGTCAAAATCTTTTTCAAGACATGAAGATGCAAAACGGTGGGGGAATGAGACAGAGCTAAAAATCAGACGTGAAGATGCAGGAATTGTTAAAATAAAATTTCCGTCATTCAGAGATATATCTTTACGTTATTTAAACGAAGTCTCTATCCATAAGAAATGTTACAGGCTTGAAAGAGCAATCATTACTCCATTAGGTAATGAGGCATGGTCGGAATATCCGATCAATAAAATCACGCCTTTGGTAATTGGCAAGTTTAGAGATAAGTAAAGAGAGGTTATTAAAAATAATTCTCTAAATAGAAAGCTCGACGTTATCTCAACAATCTACACTACTTGCAAAAAGGAATGGGTAACATTACAACTTGTGCAATATTTAACTTCTCTGGGTAGTCCAAATTTTCCTGTTTTCTTATTATTTTTTGAATTCATCTACTGATTTTATAACTCAAATAGCCCTTAATAATAAATACTACAGCATTAAAAGTAAAGTAAATATGTTCAATTATTGAACATAAAGATATTTCTGTTATATTCATTAGAAAAACAATATATTTCTTGTTCTATGATGATCGAATTAATAAGGTGTGTTATTAAATAAAGATGAGCGAAACTATACTTCCAAAACTTCCAAAACTTCCAAAAAATATAATACAAAAAATTTCTAAAGTTGACCCTGAAGAAATTCTTCATGAAGAACTGACTGAAAAATTCGGAAATAGATTTTTAAGTTATAGAAAAAATTACAATTCTGTAATTAATGATTTTGAACACAATTTATTTTTTGATTATCCGCTTACAGTTAATTTAGAATTGGTAAATAGATGTAATCTAGAATGTGTTATGTGTAATCAAGACTTTAGAAATGACGCCGAACAATCTAGACTTAATGAAAAAACTCTAGACAAAATTTTTGCCGACTTTAAAAAAAATAAATTATCAGCTTTAATATTGACTATATCAGAACCATTATTATTTAAAAATATTGAAAACGTTCTTAAAAGAGCAAAAGATGCTGAAATTATGGATGTGTTTCTTATCACAAATGGAGCTCTTTTAGATGAAAAAAAATCTAAAATGATATTAGAAAGTTGCATAACAAGGTTATTTATTTCTCTTGATGCGGCTACTCAGAAGACTTATGACAATGTAAGAGTACCTGTATCAAAAAGGCTATTAAAAGAAAATAGATTAGCATTTGTGGAAAACAATATAAAAAATTTCGTTAAAATGAGAAATACTTTAAGTAGAAAGTTACCACTAGTCAGAGTCTCTTTTGTTGGTCTAAAAGAAAATTTGCACGAAGTTGAGAATTTCAAAAAAAAATGGGGAAATATTGTGGACTCAGTAGAGATACAAATGGAAAGACCACCAGAACTTTTTGCAAAAGTAAAAGAAGGAGATTTTGGCAAATTTGAAAAAAAGAATATTAAAAAATATGAATGTATAAAACCCTGGGAAGATATTGCGATTTATGCTGATGGCACGATAGCACCTTGCTGTGCTTTTATTGGACGAAAAGCCCCTATAGGAAATGTTAAAAATAATACTATAAAAGAAATATGGAATGGAGAAAAAATGAAAATTATTAGAGACGGCTTAACAAACAATGATCCAATAAAGGTCTGTCAGTTGTGTTTGGAAAATGAAAAGTTTAATGTTCAATAATCCAAATTATTTTTGATATAAAAATTAATTCATATAATTAAAAAATGAGTAATTATTACATTGGAATTAATAAATGTCCATTATGTAGTTCAAAAGAAAGAAAAAAATTTAATTATTCAAAACCAAACCTTTACTCGGAGTGCTTGTCAAAAAAATTAAATATTAATGAAAAAAAATTGATAAAAATTTTTTTAAATTATAAGTGCAAAGAATGTTCCTTAATATATAAAAAAAATTGGTTTAAGGATCATGTACTTTATGATTTATTTCAAAATTTTGTTCCAATACATCAAAAGGGAATTGATATTTTTAGTAACAGATTCAGCAAAAAAAATTTTATACTGGATTTCAACTTGTATAAAAATCATCTAGAAAAAAATGAAAACGAGAAAGTCAATAAGTACAAAAGAAGAATGTTCGCGATTTTAAATGCAATTCATAATCCTAGAAAAAAAAAATTAATAAGAAAATTTTGTTTTTATATTGAAAAAAATAATCTAGAAAAATTAAATAATTACTTAAATAAAATATTGTCTCTTATAAAAAAGCCAATGAGATTTTCTAGATTTACAGGTTATGGTGATAAAGGCTTGTGGAATTATGTTAAAATTAAAAGTAGAAATATCAAAAGTTACGCAGAAATAGGCTGTCCTTCTTGGGGAATGCTTAGCCTAGCAAGAAAAGATAATATAAGTACATATTTTATTCAAAAAAAGGAGAACAATTATTGGGGCAAGAAATGCCATTTTGGCAAAGGAAAGTGTATAGAAAAATCATGTGTTAAAGGAACTAATTTAAAAAAATTAAGTTATTGTATTAAACAAAAAGAAAAAATTTCCGCATTCGGTATTATAAATTATCTTGATCATTTGAAAAATCCCAAGAAATTTTTATCTCAAATTAATAAAATTTCTTATAATCAAATCTTGATTTCAGATGATGCGTATAAAAACAATACTTCAATTCAACATTTTACCGGATGGAATAAAGATGTCTTAAAATGGATTGGAAAAATGTACGATAAAAAAATTGATTTAACATTTTCAAAATATTTACCTGACAATTACTTTGCGGCATTTATAAAAAATTTAGTTTTTAAATAGCATGTTTAAAGATACAATAATAAAAAAAGTTGATGTGTATTTTTATGAAAAAAAATTGAATAATACAATTCAGGATGCTAGGAATGAAATCAAATTTAGATCATGTGTAATAGTTAAGATTGTATCAAATAAAAATCAAGTAGGTTGGGGAGAAGCAGCTTCTTTTGCAAACTCGGGTAGTTTGGTAGCGCCTATTATAAAGTTTTTTTCAAAAAAATTAATTAACCAAAAAATTCCTGATCCCAGAAAATTTTTTTATGAAAACTACATGAATTCTTTACACTTTGGAAGAAGGGGTTTAGTAATAAATGCACTGTCTGGAATAGATATTGCTCTTTGGGATTTAGCTTCAAAAACAAGAAAAATTCCATTATTTAAATTATTAAAATTAAAAAATAACAAAATCAAATATTACTTTAACGGTGGCTATTTTGTAAAAAAAAAAAAATATAATTTTTTAAAAAACTCTGCTCTATACGCTTTATCAAAAAAAGCTTATGGCTTTAAATTTAAAATTGGTAGAAATTTGAAGGAGGATAAGAAAAGAATAATTTTAGTAAAAAAAACTCTAGGAAATAAAATAAAAATTATGGTAGACGCAAATGGTGTTTTGAATTTTGATTACTTGCTTAAAATTGACAAATTACTAAAAAAATATTCTATTGAATGGATCGAAGAGCCTTTTCGTTTTGAAAATATAGCTATTTTAAAAGAAAATAAAAAAAAAATTAAAACTAAAATAGCTGGATATGAGTTAGAACAAACATTTGATGGATGGAGAGAAATTATAAATTCAAAAATTGTTGATATTGTTCAGCCTGATGCAATTTGGTCAGGTGGTATAAGTGAGTGTTTAAAAATAGTTAATCTATGCGAAGCAAAAAAATTGCAGTTTGTTCCTCATAACTTTGCATCAATAATTAGTTTAGCAGCAAATGCACATTTAGCTGCAATTTCTAAGAAAAATATAATAGAGATTGATTCGAATGAAAATCCGTTTCTTTGGCAAATTAACAAACTAGATAACTATAAACTTTTAAATGGACTTATTCAAATTCCAAAAGATACTTTTGGTCTCGGAGTTGACATAAACATAAACTCTATTTCAAAGTACAGAGTTTTATAAAATGGATAAAAAATTTTTTAAAACTAAAGAAATTAAAAATATTTTGAAAAAAATTTTGGAAAAATATAATGCTAATAAAGAAATATTAGAAGATATCTCAAGTTCACTTATATTAACTTCGCTCAGGGGTATTGATACTCATGGAATTTCTCAAATTTTTAATATAATTGACAGAGTTAATAAGAAAAGATCACAACTAATAAAAAAAGCAAAAATAATCAAAAATAATAAAAATAGTGCGGTAGTTTTAATAGACGGATATTTATCTCCAGGTCAACATTCGGCTTCTTTTGCAGCAAGAGAGTGCTATCTTAAAGCAAAAAAATACGGTATAGGAATTGCCGTTGTAAAAAATTCTACACATTTTGGCGCTTGTACACCTTACGTAAATTATTTAACAAAAAAAAATATGATTGCATTTGTTGGATCTAATTCTGCACAGAGCATGTTGGCATTCAAATCAAACAAACCAAACTTAGGCAATAATCCATTTGGCTTTGGAGGCCCCATAGACAAAAAATTTGATTTTATTTTCGATTTTTCCTCAGGTGTTATGTCATTTGGTAAATTAAACAATATTATAGAAAAAAGCTTATCAGTACCCAAAAATGCTTTTAAAAAAATCAATATAAAAAAAAATGATGTGGTATATGAAATATCAAAATCTGTTAATTATGTCGCATTACCTTTTGGAGATTATAAGGGAGCTTCGATTGCTATGATGATTGAAATTCTATCTGGTATATTATCTAGTGGTAATTTCGGAAATAAAACTGAGTTGTTAAAAAAAGGAAAATTTTTTGGTCCAAGCCACTTTGTAATAGCAATTGATCCAAAAAAATTTGATTGTCTTAATTTTTCAAAAAATTTAAAATCATATATATTTCAGGTACGTAAAAAAAAATTAAGGTTGCCTGGCTTTGATAGTAATAAAATAGAAAAAAAAAGAAGAAAAAATGGAATTCCATTGAGCAAAAATTTTGAAAAGAAAATAAATGAAATTAAATTTTAAAAATAAATTTGAAAATATTAGAAAAACTATTCCAGAAATTTCTGTGATTGTTTGTTCTTTTAACCATCAAAAATGGATAGAAAGATGCTTAAGAAGTCTTATCCACCAAGAAAATATTATGCAAAAAGACTATGAAATTATTATTATTGATGACGGATCAAGAGATAATACTTCATTAGTTCTAAATAATTTTGAGGAATATAAACATATGATTAGAGTATTTAAAAATAAAAAAAACGTTGGACTTCCAAAATCACTTAATATGGCAATACAAAAATCTTTGGGTAGATATATTGTTAGAGTTGATTCTGATGATTATGTTGATAGAGATTTTTTATTCTTGTGCTTTAAGTTTCTTGATTATAACAAACAATATCAAGCAGTAGCTGTTGACTATTATAAAGTAGGAAACTTAGAAAATATTATAGAGCGCGTTAGTAGCAAAAAAAAAGAAATAGCGTGTGGGGTTATGTTTAGAAAAGAATGTATTTTTGATATAGGTCTTTACAATGAAAAATTTGGTATGAGAGAGGGTCATGAACTAAAAAGAAGATTTGAAAAAAAATATAAAGTCGGTTACTTAGAATTTCCATTATATAAATATAGAATTCATCAAAAAAATAGAACACGAAATAAAAAAAAAACTAATTATTTTGATTCAATGTTAGATAATACTGACAGTTGAATTTAATTATCTTTGTTCCATCTATCTTTAAAACTCAGAGAAGCTTTTTCGCTATTTTGAATTTCTAAGCCTTTATTGATATTCATTTGAGTAATTAAATTTCTCCATTTAACAATTTCTTTCATTTCTTTACCGGTTATTGAAAATTGGTTATCTTTTCCCATTAAATTCCTATCAATTGTAAAATGTTTTTCTATTATTTTTGCACCATTTGAAAGTGCAAATATCGCATCTTCAATACCATTGGCATGACCTGAATAACCAATGTAATTATTAAAATTATTTTTTAAGTAAAAAAATTTTTGAAAATTACAATTTTTGTGATCTAAAGGATAAGATGAAACACAATGTAAAAAAAACACTTTTTTATTATTTTTATATCTTAATAGTTTTTTTAAATCTCTTCTGTTCGTCATTCCAGTTGAAATAATTACATTTTTAAAATATTTCAAAGCTAAATTAATTAGATCTATATTTGTACATTCCGATGATGCAATTTTGATTATATAATTATCAATTGATTTATATTTTATTAAATCTTTTCTATTAAAAAAACTTGAAAAAAAAATTATTTTTTTTTTGTTTTGCATATTCATGTAACTTTTTATACTTTTCTAATGTCATGGAAGATCTTTTATAAAGTTTTCTTCTGCCATCATGGTCCCAAGGTCCTTTTCTTAAATTATTGCAATCAAAAGTTTGAATTTTAACCGAGTCAGCTCCAGAATTTTTTGCTTCTCTAATCATTTTTTTAGCTAATTTAATATCACCTAAAAAATTCCAACCGATCTCTGCTATTAAAAAAGGTTTTTTTTTTATAATTGATCTAAAATGCATTTGTTTATGTTTATAGATAGTTTCAAAATAAAATACTAGTTAAACTATAATATTCTTAAAATTCCTAGACAAGAAAATATTAATTGATAAATTTTTTTAAATAATTATAATACCTTTTTGTCTTTATTTAAAAAATCAAAAATAACTTTAAAAAAATATAATTTTATAAAAGCTATTTGTTAAATGTGTGGTTTTGTTTTCTTATATAAAAAAAATATTCAATTTAATCTTGATAAAAGAAGATTTTTGAAGGCATCAAAGTTAATTTCTCATAGAGGACCAGATGATTTTAATTGTATTTTTGAAAAAAATTTTTATGCCAGTTTTTTTAGATTAAGTATTCGAGATATATCAAAAAAAAGGCCGTCAGCCAATGTTTAGTAAAAATAAAAGCAAAGTAATAGTATTTAATGGAGAAATTTATAATTCTGATAAATTAAAACAATATTTAGATTACAAAGACTTAAAAAGTAACTCTGATACGGAAATATTAGTAAATTTATATGAAAAATTTGGTGAAAAAATTTTAGATAAATTAGAAGGAATGTTTTCTTTTGTTGTGTATGATTTCAAAAATAACAAATGTACATTGGTGAGGGATAGATTTGGAATAAAACCATTATATTTTTACGAAGATAATAACGTACTGATTGCTTCTTCGGAAATTAAGCCAATTTTATATTTAAATAAAAAAATCAACTTTGACTATAAAACTGTCGCAGATTTTTTATTAAAAGGATATTTAGACCATGGTACAAAAACTTTTTTTGATAAAATAAATCAACTATTGCCAGCCACAATAAAATATGTCAGTGGAATAAAAAATAATAATAACTATTACAAGTATTGGGAATTAAAACCATTCATAAACAATAAAGATAACTACAACTATTCAAAAAAAAAACTAGGTTATTTACTTAACCAATCTGTAAAAAAACATTTAATTTCTGACAGAAAAATTGGAATATCATTGAGTGGAGGCACAGATAGTACAGCCATAGCTTGCATAGCTGAAAAATTCTCTAAAAAAAAAATTGAGACATTCACTTATGATTTTTCTAATAATCTGGGATTAGGCGAGTCTTCAAAAGCAAAAAAAGTTGCCGGAAGCTTAAATTTCAACAACAGTACTATTTTAATTAAACCAGTAGACATAATAGACAATTTTGATAAAACTATAAAAATTTTAGAATCTCCATTAACCTCAATTAGAAATATTTCGCAAAATTTACTTTATAAAGAAACAAGCAACAACAATGTAATAGTTATTTTGGAAGGACATGGTGGAGATGAGATGGCGGCTGGTTATGAATACAATGTTTTACCAATAATTATTGACCAATCTATAAAAAATAAAAATGAATTTGATTTTGAAATTTTTTTTAAAGAAGTAAAAAAACTAAATTATGATTACACAAAATTAAGAAATCACCTTATTACATATAAGTTTCAAGGAGGCTCAACTTCCGATGGTACACCTTATATTTATATAGATTTATTTAAAAAAAAATTTCTAAAAAAATTTATTAGTTGTGAATATTACTTTTCAGATTTTTTTGATAAAGAATTCAACAATTTACAAAAATCTCAATTATTTGACATCAATTACATTAAATTACCAAGAGCACTAAAATATACTGATAAACTCTCTATGTATTATGGCATTGAATCAAGGGTACCATTTTTAGATCATAAACTGTTTGAATATATATTTAATTTAAGAAATAACTTTAAATTTAAGGATGGAAAAAGCAGATTCATACTGAAGGATATTTTGGAGAAACATTTAAAAGGATTCGAGACTCAGAAAGTTAAACAGAGTATTGCTGATCCACAATCTAGCTGGTTTAAAACAGAGCTTAAAGATTTTATTTATGATCAAATTAATTCTAGAGATTTTAATTATATTGGTATATTTGATCATAAGAAAATAATTTCATATTTAGATAGTTTTGTTAAAAACAAAATTCCCAACAGTTTTAATATAATGCAAATAATTTCATTAAGTGTATTTTTTAAGCTATTTAGAAATAATGAGGATCTTTAAAGCTTTTTAATTTAAGTCAGTTATGATAATAGGTGCAAAAAAAATTAAGATTTTTAAAGATTAAAATAACTAATTAATGGAAACGGCAATTATACTACAAGCTAGACTTGGATCAAAAAGACTTCCTGGTAAGGTGCTTAAAAAAATAAATGGTAAAACTATATTAGAATATACAATAGAAAGACTTAAGAAAACTAGGTTATCAAAAAACATAATCGTTGCTACAACTAAAAGACACGAAGATCAAAAAATTTTAAGAATGGCAAAAAAAATGAACTGCTATATTTTTGCAGGTTCAACAAATAATGTACTAAATAGATATTATAAGGCTGCATCGTATTATGATGTTAAAAATATTGTAAGAGTGTGTTCAGATAGTCCACTTATAGATCCAAAAATAATTAATAAAGTTTATTTTTTTTATTTAAAAAATAATTATGATTATGTTTCAAACAAGATTTTTCCCTCTTACCCAATTGGAATGGGTGTAGAGATTTTAAATTTTCAAAGTCTTGAAAAAGCAAATAAATCAGCTAGTAATGTTCATGAAAAAGAGCACGTAACTCCATATATTTATAAAAGACCTAAAAAATTTAAAATCAAAAATATTGGATTAAAAAAAAAAATACTAAATTACCGTCTGGTATTAGATTATATAGAAGATTTTAAATTAATTTCAAAAATACTGAAACATTTCAACAAACAAAAAAAAGAATATTACCTAAAAGATATCATTAAATATATTAATAAAAATCCGAAAGTAAAAAAAATAAACAGTCATTTTATTGATTAAAAAATAAACGTTGAAATGCAATCGTTCCATGGTACCGGCTACGTTGACACCGTAGTGGTCGCAAGTTCAATTCTTGCTGTGCCCACCAAATCTAAAAAATTAGAGATCAATTTTCATTTAAAAACAAATTATTAATAATTTGTTTGCAATTTATATTTATAATTATATAGATACATTGCCTGGTAATTATTGCGAAGGGGTAATACCCGATCCCATTCCGAACTCGGAAGTCAAGCCCTTCAGCGCCGATGGTACTTTGTCTTAAGGCATGGGAGAGTAGGACGTTGCCAGGCATTGACTAAAAATTATGAAAATAGCTAGTTCACTAAAGTCTTTGAAAAAAAGAGATTTAAATTCTAAGTTGGTTAGAAGAAGAGGAAAAGTTTATATAATTAACAAAAAAAAACCAAAATTTAAAGCCAGACAAAAATAATTTCTGCATTTTTATTATAAATCATGAAAATTGGTTCAATAAGTGAGGATTTGACTTCGGAGAAAAGAATTTCATTAACTCCAGAATTGTCAAAAAAATATTTAGATCTTGGCGTTGAGATTTATATAAACAAAAACTACGGAACTCATCTGGGATTTTATGATAATGATTATAAAGAGAAGGGAGTTCAAATATTGAATGATATTAATCAAGTTATTAATAATTCTGATTCCTTGTTACAAATTAATTTACCACAAGATAATTATATTGAAAAACTTAGAGAAAATATTTCACTAATAGGTATTTTTAATCCTTCCGAAAATAAAGAAAAAATAAATTTATTATTAAAAAAAAAAATTAATATTTTTTTCTTTAGACTTACTACCAAGAATAACAAGAGCTCAGTCAATGGATGTTTTATCTTCGCAAGCTAATTTAGCTGGTTATAAAGCTGTAATAGAATCTTTCAATGAGTTTGAAAAAGTTGTTCCAATGATGATGACTGCTGCTGGTACTATACCTGCGGCAAAAGTTTTAGTAATCGGCGCTGGCGTAGCTGGTTTGCAAGCAATTGCTACTGCAAAACGTCTTGGGGCAATAGTTGTTGCTACCGATGTGAGGCAAGCATCCAAGGAAGAAGTGAAAAGTCTAGGAGGAAAATTTTTAGCTGTTGATGGAGCTGACGACTTAGAAACGGAGAGCGGATATGCAAAAGAAACAAGTGGAGAGTTTAAATTGAAACAACAAAAATTGCTAAGTGATACTTTAAAAAAGATTGATATTGTAATTTGTACTGCTTTGATACTGCGGATAAAATAATTAAACAATAAAAGCAACTACACTTTATAGGAATAATTCTTTTATCTTGTCCAATTCTAGCATCAATTTATCCCTTCAAAATAGTAAAAATTTAATGATACTAATAAAAAAAATGTATTGTTTGTAAAAAAAAAAATAGATAAGATATTGAATATATTATGGAATCGAAACATAGCGGAATGAAATGGTGTCTAGTTCATATCGGAAGCGATATTACTTACGGTTTGGCTTTTGTAGCTGGAGAGTTGTTAAGAATGAAACACAAAATTATGTGGATAGATGGAGATGAGGATATTGCAAAACTTAATAAGAAAATTAAAGATTATGCTCCTCATTATGTTTGTTTTGGTCCGCTCTCAACGGAGTTTAAAAGGTCTTTAAAATTGGTAAAAGAATTTAAAAAAGTATTACCTTCAATAAAAAGTGTATTTGGAGGTAAACATGTTTTGGCAGTCCCAGAAGAAATTAAGAAAAATAAAGACATAGATTATTTAGTATGGGGACCTGTGTATGAATCTATTGATAAAATAATAGAAAGCCCTCCTAAAACATATATTAAGGGTGCTCCAGCTTATCCTTGTGATATGCAACCAGCACTAAGAGAATATTTTGAACAAGTACCCCGTATGGGCAACAGAGAGCGAAAATATATTATGTCCCATTTTGGATGTGTTTATAATTGCTCATTTTGTTGCACAAGTGTTACTCGTAAATCTTATGGTGCTAAAGCTTACAAAGAATATTGGTTAGCACGAAGACCTATTGAAAATATGATAAAAGAAGCTAAATTATTTTTAGAATTTGATACCAAAGAGGTTTCTTTCGAAGATGATGATGTTTTATATGGTACACATGAAGGAGCTGATGGAACTGAGTGGTTAAGAGAATTTACAAGCTCTTGGAAAAAAGAAATTAATTTACCAATGTATGCTAATGTAACTCCACAAACGGTAGTTAAGGCTACTAAAGAATCATTAGAAATATTGGCAGATTTAGTAGAAACAGTTCAAATGGGAGTCCAAACAACTGGAGGTGATTCTAGCAGATTATTCAACAGACATTTTCAAGACGAGAATCAGGTTATAGAAGCGTGTAAAATATTAGCAGACTTTGGTGTTAAATCTAAATTAGAAGTCATTATTGGTTTGCCCAATATAAATGGGTTGGTTCCAGATCCAGTTACGGACGCTATTAAAACTATACAAATGTGTCAAAGGATAAGTCGAGAGGTACCCGATATGACTTGGACATCATGTTTTCCGTTGATGCTTTATCCAGGAACTGGTCTCTGGGATAAAGCTATGAAAGCAGGCATTCCATTAAATGATGCTTGTGAATTCCAGTGGTGGACTGGGGAAGGATCAGTAAAATTTGATCCATTAACAATGAAACGTATAAAAAACATGACTAAAATGACTACCATGTTTGTAAACTATCAGATGGATGAAAGATGGATGAGAGCATTTATTGATATGGATTTAAATGAAACCGCATCAAAACAATTTAATGAGTGTATATATTATGAAAGCCTGATGTTTAGAATGGGCAAGAAATTCGTTGAAAAAGAATTTGATAACATTATGAAGGGTATACACTTTAAATATTAACGCAAATTATTTAAGGAAAAACTTTTTTTATTTTCTCTATTACTTTTGGTGACATTGTTACAATTTTGCATCTTAAAAAATTATAAATTTTTTCTGTATTAGTAGACAAGGAAAATTTTATTATAGAAATATTGATCAATTGATCAGAATTGGATTTGATACTTTTGATAAAATAATCAAACAATAATCTTTTAAAATTGTATTAATAAACTTTTACGACCAAGATCAAGAACTTGAAATTTTTCATTTATAACAGTGACTTTGTTTACAAAAATAGAAAGATCTTTAACTAATTTATCAAGATTTACATACAAAATTGGTTGGTATTTCATCATGTTTCTATATTCTTTATCCATAAGTATTTTTAGTCCTATTTTCATTAATGAAATAAAATGTCCTTCAATTATGCTATCATAAATTAATTTGAAGTAAGGTCTTTTTTTGTCACTAATAACGTGTATATCTGAAATAAGAAAGTAGGCATTTTTTAGAGCAATTTTTTTTACAGATCTCACTAAATCTACAATTTTTTCCTGAGATTCATAATACTGAACAACAGAATTGGCAATAATAATTGAAAATTTAACGTTTTTTAAAAAGGATAAATTTGTGTAATCATTGCTAAGTTTAAATATTTTAATATTATTTCTATTTGCAACATTAATTTTGCAAAGATTAATAAATTCTTGGGACATATCCAAACAATAGATTTGATCAACTTTATTAGATATTTTTTTAGCAAAATCTCCATTACCACAACCAATATCCAAAACCGTATGTTTTTTGTTGTAATTAAAAATATCAGATGTTTTCTTATATAAAAATTCAATATCTTTTTTCCAAATTTCAGAATCTGTCCAAATATTTTTTTTATTCCAATAAATTGCCCAACTCATTTTATTTTGATATATTTAGTGTATTAGAATTTAATATTGCAGCCATACCATTGCCAAAAAAAATAGATAAAAAAATTAATGAAGGAACAAAATGTCTAGGTATTCCCATCCAACCAAGCCCCAAAACTACATAGGCAACGGATATCATTAACAAAAAAATAATTTCTTTTTTCATGTGTTTTAACGAATAGATCGTCCCCCAAAATACTACCAAATAAATTATTACAGAATAGATTATTCTAATAGGTATCCATTTTTTATGAGTTTCGCTTCTGTTATATTTGCCTCTCCCCTCAAATTGATAAAAATATTTTATGTGAACAGGATTTAAAACCAGGTGATGTAAACTTTGTTTAAAAACACGTTTAATACTGATAAATGGATTTGTAATGATTATTTTTAAAGCTGTTTTTTGCAAGTAGTCATAGTATTTATTTTTCTCTTTTATTGATCCACCAATAATTTCTGGAAAATCTGTAGTACTTAAGGTCACATCAATATTATTTTTTTTTATCCATATTTTAGCTTGTTCGCTCATTATTTTTGTTGCTTGTTCAACAGATGAATTATTTTTTTTTGCTAAAACTTGAGGTGCAAAATATATGTATAATGCTGTGTGAATTCCCTCGGCATATAAATAAGGTTCTCCAATTCTTTTATAATTATGAAAAGCAATAACAATAAAAATTAACAAATATCCAAACATTAAACTTAAAATAGGTTTAATTGATTTTTTTTTAAAAAGAATAAAAAGATAAAATAATAATGGAATAATATATAAAAATATCTCTTGGCTTATCGTAAACATTATTCCTAAAATAAAACCGATAAGAATATTTTTTAATATATTTCTAGACCGATCCAGTAAAAGAGATAACAGTAAAATTTCAAATGGAAAAAATAGAGATTCATTCCAAAATGAGGAATGATATTGAAAAATTGATGGTTCAAATGCAAGAAATAAAATTATAAAAAAACAATTTTTAAGGGGAAATATAGAAAATATTTTTTTACAAAAATATAATAGTGCTAAATAATATAATGAAGTTTTAATTATCAAGTACAGCAACTTTCCATTATTTCTTTTAAAATTCATCTTTGAATCATAAATTTCATAGCCAGTAATGTAATAATAAAGCGCAAGTAATCTTGATGGTAATAATTCATCATAGTATTCTCCTCCAGCAGCAAAATAGCTTTTTCCACTTTTAATATCTTTAAGTAACTTGTCAGCTTCTCCCCATTGGTTTACTACTGCAATTTTTATCATTGCATGTTCGTGATAATCATCAGTTGAATTTTTTAAACGATCATATTTCAATATATAATGATAGCTTAGTAGAACTGATGCTAAAAAAGCTATTATAATAGTTAGATATATCGAAGACCTTGAATACATTTTTAAATTTAAGAAAGTATTTTTATATTCATTTAACCTAAACTTTTTAAAATATTCTCTGTCATCTTTTTTGCATCAGCAAATAACATTAAAGTGTTGTCCCTATAAAAAAGCTCGTTATCTATTCCGGCATATCCTGGCGATAAACTTCTTTTGACAAATAAAACTGATTTGCATTTTTCTACATCTAATATGGGCATACCATAAATTGGACTTTGAGGATCAGTTTTAGCCACAGGATTGGTTACATCGTTTGCTCCTATCACAAAAGCCACATCAGTATTTGCAAAATCATTATTAATATCGTTCAATTCAAAAACCTCATCATAAGGAACATTAGCTTCTGCAAGCAGCACATTCATATGTCCTGGCATTCTTCCAGCAACTGGATGAATTGCGTAAGAGACTTTAATTCCATTTCTTTTTAAAGAATCAACCATTTCTCTTAAAACATGTTGTGCCTGTGCAACTGCCATACCATATCCGGGCACAACTATAACTGATGATGCATTTTTCAATAGAAAGGCTGCATCTTCAGCATTGCCACTTTTAACTGGTCTTTTTTCAATATTTTTTGAATCTGTTTCATTTGTTACTCCAAATCCACCAAGTATCACGTTAAAGAAAGACCTATTCATTCCTTTACACATTATGTAAGAGAGAATTGCGCCAGAAGAGCCTACAAGAGCTCCTGTTATTATTAACGCAGTATTTTCTAATGTAAATCCTATACCTGCAGCTGCCCAACCAGAATATGAATTCAACATTGAAATAACAACTGGCATATCTGCTCCACCAATTGGAATGATTAAAAGAAACCCAACTAAAAAAGAAATTAAAATTAATATCCAAAATAATAGAGATATTTGACTCATACTAAGATAAGCAATTGATGCAGCTATCGAAATTCCAATTAATCCATTTAATATATGTTGTCCCTTAAATACAATTGGAGATCCTGACATGATTCCTTGTAATTTTAAGAATGCTATAATGGATCCAGAAAATGTAATTGCTCCGATAGAAGCTCCTAATGACATTTCAATTAAACTTGCTGTTTTAATATTACCAACAGTGCCTAAATTAAACACATTTGGTTTAAGGAAAGCAGATATTGCTACCAAGACGGCAGCAAAACCTACTAAACTATGAAATCCTGCAACCAATTGTGGCATAGCAGTCATGGAAATTTTAAAAGCTATGATTGATCCGATCATTCCTCCAATCAACAAAAATATTACCACATAAATAAACCCCTTAGAAAATGATCCAATCGTAAAGAAAGTTACAATGATTGCGATTGTCATTCCCAAAATTCCAAACAAGTTTCCTTGTCTCGAAGTCTCTGGTGACGAAAGTCCACGAAGAGCTAAAATAAATAATATTCCCGAAGTTAAATACAAAAATGCCGCAAGGTTTGGTGACATATCTTTTCTTTATTTTTTTTTCTTTTTTTTGTACATTTGCAACATTCTTTGGGTTACTAAAAAGCCTCCAAAAATATTAATCGACGCTAGTAATATCGCAAAAAAACCAAAAATATTTGAGATTTCAAAATTAGAATTATTCTCACCCGCTAAGGATGATATTATTGCGCCTACAATTATTACAGATGAGATAGCATTTGTTACTGACATCAATGGAGTATGTAGGGATGGTGTAACACTCCAAACAACATAATATCCTATAAATATAGATAACACGAATATGCTAAGTCTAAAAATAAAAGGATCTATTTCCATAAATTAAGTATTTTTGTTTTGTATAAAAGTTTTATTAATAATTTCATCTTCTAAATTAATATTTAAATTTTTCTTTTCTTTATTATAAAGATTTAAAAAGAAGTTATATAAATTTTTAGAATACAAATTTGTTGCAGACAATGGTAATTTGTTTAAAATATTTTTATATCCAATAATTTTTATTCCATTTTTATTTACAATTTTATCTATTTCTGAATACGCCGAGTTACCTCCTTGCTCTACTGCCAAATCAATAATAACTGATCCTACTTTCATACCTTCTAACATTTTTTCATTTATTATTCTTGGTGCTTTTTGACCTGGTATCAAAGCAGTACAAATTACAATATCAATCTTTTTTAAAGTATCACTTAGCAATTTTTGTTGTTTCAATTTAAACTCTCCACTTGTTTCTTTTGCATATCCGCTCTCCGTTTCTAAGTCGTCAGCTCCATCAACAGCTAAAAATTTTCCTCCTAGACTTTTCACTTCTTCCTTGGATGCTTGCCTCACATCGGTAGCAACAACTATTGCCCCAAGACGTTTTGCAGTAGCAATTGCTTGCAAACCAGCTACGCCAGCGCCGATTACTAAAACTTTTGCCGCAGGTATAGTACCAGCAGCAGTCATCATCATTGGAACAACTTTTTCAAACTCATTGAAAGATTCTATTACAGCTTTATAACCAGCTAAATTAGCTTGCGAAGATAAAACATCCATTGACTGAGCTCTTGTTATTCTTGGTAGTAAGTCTAAAGAAAAAAATATTAATTTTTTTTTTTAATAATAAATTTATTTTTTCTTTATTTTCGGAAGGATTAAAAATACCTATTAGTGAAATATTTTCTCTAAGT
>AZHQ01000008.1 GCA_000504605.1 alpha proteobacterium SCGC AAA288-E13 | reverse complement strand
AATTAATTCATTTCTTAAGTCTTTTATGCGGCTGTTATTTTTTAAATCCAATTTAATAATATTTTCCGAACTAAAATCTTTACTTGCTCCATATAATTCAATTTCAATTTTCATAAGATGTATTTTCAAGTTTATAGCTTTCCATAATTTTATATTGAGATATCATGTAATAAAAGTTTAAAATTACAAAAATATTTATGAAAAATATACTATCCTTAGAAGAAATTAATCAATTTAAAGCTGATGGAGCAATTGTTCTTAGAAATAAATTTGATGTTAATTGGATAGAAAAATTAAAAAGAGGAATTGCTAAAGACATAAAATCTCCAAGTTCTAGATTTAAATCTCATACAACAAAAAATGATATTCCAGCTTATTTAGAAGATTATTGGACATGGGATTTGGTACCCGAATTTAAGGATTTTGTTTTTAATTCTCCGACAGCAAAGATAGCTGCCGAATTATTACATGCAAAAAAAATTAATTTGGTAATGGATAACTGGTTTTTAAGAGAAGCGGGTTCAAAATCTTCAACTCCATTTCATCACGATATATCTTATTTTGATGTTGATGGAACTATGTGTGTTCTGTGGTTACCGTTAGAGCCTACAGGCCAAGATGAAGGAGTTGCTTGGGTAAAGGGGTCACACTTATGGAACAAAATCTTTTTAAGAGTTCTTTTTAAAGATGGACACAAAGTGGAAGGCAAAGAATGTATTATTAATGGAAAAAAATATGAAAATCCTCCAGATATTTTATTAAATAAAAACAAATATGAATTTTTAAAATGGGATTGTGAATTAGGCGATTGTGTTATGTTTGATATGCGAACACTCCACGGTACACTTAATTCATCAATACCAAGAAAAACGCTAAGTCGATATACCTTAAGAGTAGCGAAAGAAAATACTAAAATTGACTACGTAGGAGACTGGACCAGTTATTCATATCGTAAAGCGATGCAGGAAGCTGGTTATAAAAATGGAGATAAGTTAGGTGGCAATATGTTTCCTCAACTTTGGCCGAAGTAATTAATTAGCTAATAAAGGTGCTAAAATTAGTACAGACCAATAACAAATAAGAAAAAATAAAAATAGTGATTTCAAATTTTTTCCTCATTTATTTCACAATTCAACTTGTTTATTTTATTACCAAAAGATTCCAAGTTAGCTTTATTTACTAGCCAAACAAATGACTTTTCATATGCATAGTCACTGTCTAGAGGTGTACAACGTTTACCTAACTTGACAACATGATTTGAACATTCGGTTAACAATAATGTTGAAAGTATAATTATAATTTTTTTCATGATAAATATTTAAGAGAAAATTTGGATATTTACTTGTTTTAATTTTGACTTAATTTAGACTTTTAAAATAATGATCATTTGGATTGCTTCATACCCCAAAAGTGGAAATACATGGATTAGAGCTTTGTTAAGTGCGTATTTGTATTCTGAGGACGGTGTTTTTAAATTTGAATTGCTTAAAAATATATCTCAATTTCCAACCAGACAAGATGTACAGGAATTTACTAATAATTTTAAAAGTCCTCTGGAGACATCCAAATATTGGATAGCAGCTCAAAAAAAACTTAATTTAGACAAAAAAATTCATTTTTTAAAAACACATAGCTCAATGTGTACCCTTGAAGGAAACTCATTTACAGATAAAGCTAATACAATAGCTTCTATATATATTGTTCGTGACCCTAGAAACGTGATTACTTCTATTGCAAATCACTATGAATTTTCAGTAAACGAGGCTTTTGAATTTTTAACAAATAAGAAAAAAATAATTTTTGATCCAGAATACCAAGATTATGGTGATATCCAATTCCTTGGTGATTGGGCTAATCATTATAAATCTTGGAAAAATCTAACAATTACACTCGTTAAAATTGTTAAATATGAAGATTTATTAAATAATACTAAAAAAACATTTATTGATTTATTAGATTTTTTGAAAAAATTTACATCTGTAAATGTAGATGAAAATAAATTAAATACTGCAATTAGAACAACAGATTTTAATACTCTAAAATTAAAGGAAGAACAATTTGGATTCGAGGAGTCAATTATGTCAAAAAAAAGCAATAAAAAAATAAAATTTTTTAATCTAGGTAAAGATAATAATTGGAAAAAATTATTAGATCCTAAGACTGAAAAAAAAATAACCGAATCTTTTAGATTAGAAATGAAAGAGTTAAATTACATTGTTAATTAAGTTAAATAATTTTCTTTTAAAATTAAAACTAAAATAATAATTTAAATCATTATAAAACTAGAAAAAAAATGCTAATATCTGGTAATTAATAAGGAGGAATAAATATGTTGTCTATTCGTTCAGTTGCTTTGACCACTGGTATTTTTGGTGCTTTTGCAATGTTTTTACTTGCTTGGTGGTTAATTATTATTGGAAATACGGAGGGACCAACTACTTTGTTTGAGAGGATATATATTGGTTACAGTTTTACCCCACTTGGAAGTGTTATTGGTGCTGTCTGGGGTTTTGTTGATTGGGGAATTGCCGGAGCAATTTTTGCTTGGCTATATAATTTGATTAATAAATAAATTGTATTTTTAAAGCTTTAAACCCTTAGTTGTGTTATTGGACTGTATATTTACTTAGTATTTGCTAAGTGTGACAGTCCGTCATAAAATCTATCGCAATAAGTGTAAAGTTAAATGAAAGTCAAAGAGGAGAAAATGATAAAAAAAATATTATTTACATTCATCTTTACAGTTTCACTAAGTGTTTTGGCTATTGCTGATACCACAGACCAAAAGTGGATGATAAAAGTAGAGCTAAAAAAAACTGGTGCACATTGTGAAGATGATAGAAATTGTTTCAATCGTTATCATCCAAAGATTCCACCAGCAGCCAAAGCTGATCCTGGTGATATGATTATATTACACACTCGTGATGCTTTAGATACTGGATTTAGGTTAGATTCAACAGCTGATGATTTGGCTACAGTTGATCTTGGGTTAGTACACCCTATGACCGGTCCTGTATATATTAATGGTGCAAAAAGAGGTGATGCTATTGAAGTTGAATTGATTGATATTGCTCCAGATGAATATGGGTACACAGTAATTGTTCCTGGATTTGGATTTTTAAGAGATGTGTTTCCTGATCCGTATATTGTAAACTGGAGATTAACTCGAATAGGTGCTGTTTCGGATGGTATGCCTGGAATTACAGTTCCTTATGAAGCATTTCCTGGATCCATCGGTGTTCTTCCAGGAGAACCTGAAATTCAAAAATGGAAAGCTAGAGAAGCAGAACTTGCTAGTGCAGGTGGGGTTGCTTTAACACCTTCGCCAGGAGGAGCTTTGCCAAAAAAAATATGTGGAGAAACGAGTAAATATAAAGATGATTGTTTAAGAACAATTCCACCAAGAGAAAATGGCGGTAATATGGATGTTCAACAACAGCAAGTTGGGACTAAAATTATATTTCCATGTTTTATAGATGGTTGTGGTTTGTTCGCTGGTGATATTCACTATGCACAAGGTGATGGTGAAGTTTCAGGAACAGCAATTGAAATGGGAAGTATTGTTACGGTAAGAGTTCAAATTTTACCAGGTGAAGGTAAAGATATGGATATGCCTGTAACGGTAGGTAACGATCAAATTATTGATATGGAACCTACTAGATATTACCAAACACTTGGTATTCCTTTAAAAGCAAAAGGAGAAATACCTCCTTCTCATGCATATTTAGACTCTGGAAAATTTATAAATCTTGCAAATGTATCTGAAGATCTTACAATTTCTGCAAGACATGCATTGCTGCAAATGATTGACTATTTGGTTAAAGAACATGGTTTAACTAGAGAGCAAGCATACATTCTATGTTCTGTAGCAGTGGACCTTAGGGTTGGACAAGTAGTAGATGTTCCAAACTTTATTGTTTCTGCCGTTCTTAATATGGATGTATTTGACAAATACAGAAATTAATACTCTAGATATAATATATTATAAAAGGCGTTTTTTTATAAAAACGCCTTTTATTTATAGATATTAATTTTTTATGTTTGGTAAATTATTTATTTTAAGATTTGTTTCTATTTTTGTTATTTATATTCTACTTGTTGGTCATTCCCCTTGGGGTGGGTACCAAGCTTATAGACAACAACATCTTCTTATAATGAGTACGCGTGAAGATGCTCCAACCTATCCTTTTTCAAAAATTTTAGTAGAAATTATAAATCAAGAATTACCAGAAGCAAGTGCCAGACCTGCTCGAGCCAGAACCTTTAAAAGGGTACAAAGTTTATTCTCAACTGGTCAAATGCCATTAGTGTTGCTTTCTAAAAAGAATGCAAGGGCCCTCATAAACGGTACTGGCCATTTTAGAAAATACGGCAAAACTAAGGGATTTGTAATTTATAATTTTGAAGATTTAATTTTGTTAGCAGAACCAAACTTTCCAAACAGGCATGCCTGGCAACTAACGAAGGTTTTCATGGATCCAGTAAGTGAATCAATTAACGCAAAATCACCCTTAGAATCAAAACAAGTTACCGATATCCATAAAGGAACATTGATGGCTCTTGAAGGAAAAAACATTCCTCAGTTAGAATAATAAACTATTAGAAAGAAACTGATTTAGTGGTGGACTGTCTGGGATTCGAACCCAGGACCCATCGCTTAAGAGGCGATTGCTCTAACCAACTGAGCTAACAGTCCGTCAAATATTATATATGGATTTTAAGGGTTTAAAAATATCTTAATTTATTCTAAATTAATTTTTTTATTATGATTATTTCGCCCTGCCTAAGCATTTGTAAAACAGATCCCGTAACGGGTTATTGTTATGGATGTTCTAGGACGAATGAAGAAAAAAAAATTTGGAAAGATGAAAAAACCACTGAAGA
Source organism: alpha proteobacterium SCGC AAA288-E13 (assembly GCA_000504605.1). The sequence goes on along the minus strand of AZHQ01000008.1, from coordinate 22,155 downwards.
ATGGAAAAAAAGTAATCTTAAAGAAATCACTAAAAGAATGTCAGGTTGGCAACTAGAAAGTTTCAAAGAATCTTACGAGCATAAAACTATGAGTGGAATTTCGTTGTTTAAGAAATATTCAATTCAAGAAAAATCATAAAATAAAATTTACTTAATTTTTTTATGAAATTTAAAAAACTTGGAAATACCGATTTGAACGTTAGTTTGATATGCCTTGGCACTATGACTTGGGGTGAACAAAATAATCAAGAAGAAGCTTTCGAACAAATGGATTATGCCTTGGATCAAGGTGTAAATTTTTTTGATACAGCAGAGATGTATGCTATTCCACCTTCAGAAAAAAACTTTGGAACAACTGAAACAATTATTGGAAATTGGTTTATAAAACGAAACAATCGTGAAAAAGTTATATTGGCAACAAAAATTTCTGGACCCGGTCTTTCATGGATACGTGGTGGTGGTCTTCAATATACAAAAGAAAATATTACAACCGCGCTAGAAGGAAGTTTAAAAAGATTGCAGACAGACTATATCGATCTTTATCAATTACATTGGCCAGAAAGAAATACCAATTATTTTGGAAAATTAGATTATAAACATGAAAAAGAAGAAAAAGAATGGAATAGTATAGAACCCGTTTTAAAAGCATTAAAGCAATTTGTTGATCAGGGTAAAATTCGTTATGTAGGTCTTTCCAATGAATCTGCCTGGGGTTTGTCTAAGTTTTTAGAAATAGCAAAATCTTATAATTTACCCAAAATGATGTCAGTTCAAAATCCTTATAATTTATTAAATCGAACATACGAAGTTGGTTTAGCAGAAATTTCTATTCGAGAAAAATCTGGTTTGTTAGCATACTCGCCTATGGCGTTTGGTGTTTTGAGTGGAAAATATAGGAACAATCAAAAACCTAAAGGGTCAAGGTTACAATTGTTTGGTGATATGTTTCCAAGATATGTTGGAAAATTACCGTCATTAGCTGTGGAAGAATATTTTAAAGTTGCAATAAAACATAAAATTTCTCTAGCTCAATTATCTTTAGCATTTGTTAATCAACAGCCATTTGTAACAAGTAATATAATAGGAGCTACGACAATGAAACAGCTCAAAGAAGATATAGAAAGCACTAATATCGAATTGAGTTCTGAAATTATTGATGAAATAAATTTAGTTCACAAAAACAATCCAAACCCCGCACCTTAAATTAGTTTATAAAAAAAACCATAAAATCAAAGCTACTATTGATAATATAATTATCAAAATACGAACACCACTTAAATAATTTGACATTTGAGGAGATCTAGAAATTTCTCTTTTTTTACCGGCGCCTAATCTAATTACTAGATAAAATACAAGAAGTAGAATAAGTATAACAAAAAGAATACCAGTTTTATCTAACATTATTATAATTTCTTTATATCGATTATAATTTAATATTGACAAATTGTCACATTATGTGGATTTAAAAAAAAATTGTGATAAAAGTAAAATAAAGATAATTAAAATTTAAATCTTTACAAATACGTTGTTTTTTTTCTATAATCAATTCAAATGAAAAAGTTTTTAGTTACTGTGTTTATGGGCATGTTATTTTGCAATATAGCGCAGGCGGAAGAATGCGAAGGAAGTCCTTATGAAGTTAAAAAATTTTCTTTAACTGGGGGAGGCCTCGTAACAAAGGCAAAGATGTTAGTTAAATGGAAAGATTGTCTTGGTACTTTAATTGGTAAAGATGGTTCTCAATATGTTGGTAATTTTCTGAAAGGCAAATATTCAGGACAAGGAACTTTTACATGGGCAGGGAAGTTTGCTGGAGACAAATATGTTGGAGAATTTTTAAAAGGTAAACGTAGTGGATTAGGAACTTACACATTTTCTAATGGAGACATAGATCATGGTATCTGGGAAAAAGGAGAATTAATTGAACGTATTCAAATAGGTAAAAAAAAAGCTAAGAAAGAAGAAACTAAAGTAGCTAAGAAAGAAGAAACTAAAGTAGCTAAGAAAAAATCAACGCAAACTGAAAGTTCATTTTATGAGTGTGCAGGAAGTCCTGTTGAAATCAAGAAATTCGGCTTGAATAAAGACATTGGAAAAAATGTTCTCTTCTCAAAATTAAGGTTGTTATCCAAATGGAATAATTGTTACGGTACTTTAATTGGTAAAGATGGTTCTCAATATGTGGGTGATTTTAAGTGGGGAAAATTTTCAGGACAAGGAACCTTTACATATGACGATGGTGCTTCTTATGAAGGTGGATTCAAAAAAGGTAAATCTAATGGGTATGGAACTTACAAATTTACTAACGGGGACTTATATGTTGGAGAATTTAAAAAAGATTCATTTCATGGACAAGGAACTTTTACTAACCGTCTTGGAGGAAAATACGAAGGGGAATTTGCAAAAGGTGTATATAATGGACAGGGAACATACACATTTCCTGATGGAAGGCAGAACGCTGGAACATGGTTAAATGGTAACCTTGACGGTGAAGTAAATCTTTTTTTGGCAGACGGAGGTAAGTACTTTGGATTATATAAAAATGGCGAGAAGAACGGACAAGGATCTTGGGCAAAAGCAGACGGAACACTTGAAGAAGGTATCTGGAAAAACGATGAACTAATTGTACGAAATGGGGAAGCATCCTACACCTTTGAAGATGGAGGAACATACTATGGAGGATGGTTAGATAATAAACGAGATGGTGAAGGAACCATGAATTTTACTGCAGGATCAGAAGAAAACAAAAAACAAAAAAGAGGTTTATTTGTTAAATATACTGGAGGATGGGAAAAAGATAAACTTAACGGACAAGGAACAATGGAATTTGCCAATGGAAGAGTATACGTTGGTGAATGGAAAAAAGGTAAAAGGGCCGGTCAAGGAACATTGTCATATCCAGATGGAGGAGTTAGAAAAGGAATCTGGAAAAATAATAAATTAATCAAACAACAATAATAAATTTACCTTACAAATCATTTAAATAGAGCTATTTTAATCAAGAAATTACAATCTTGTCACAGTGTAATCACACTGATAGATTTTTCTAATGAAAGAATTATCTAATATTATTGTTCACACATCAAATAATGGCATTTCCCGTATTAAGCTTAATGAACCAAGCACTTATAATGCTCTATCTTTAAAGACACTAAAATCATTAATAGAAAGTTTTAAAAATTTTAATGAAGATGAAAAAACAAAAGTAATCATTATCGAAGGATCTGGAAAAGGTTTCAGTGGTGGCCACGATTTGAAAGAAATTAATTCCTTGAAGGGAAAATCTGATTATCAGGGGCTATTTAATTTATGTTCTGAGCTGATGATGAATATAGTACACAATAATAAACCTGTTATTGCCAAAGTCCATGGAGCTGCTTTTGCTGCAGGATGTCAATTGGTAGCAACGTGTGATTTAGCTTTAAGTGCAAACGATGCAATTTTTGCTACTCCTGGTGTTAACATAGGACTTTTTTGTAGTACTCCGATGGTTGCGTTAAGTAGAAATGTGAATAGAAAAAAAACAATGAAAATGCTTTTAACAGGAGAATCTATTACAGCTCAACATGCAAAAGAAATCGGTCTTATCAATGACCACTTTGAAAATCCAAAGTTGGAAGAAGAAGTTTTAAAATTGGCAGAGAAGATTGTTTCTAAATCTAATAAAATTGTCAAAATAGGTAAGAAAGCTTTTTATAAACAATTAGAAATGTCACTTGACGAAGCTTACAAATATACAAGTCAAGTTATGTGTGAAAATATGATGACTTTAGATGCCAAAGAAGGTATTTCCGCTTTTTTAGAAAAAAGAATTCCAAATTGGAAAAATAAATAAATGACTCATTCAACTATAGACAATGAATTAATTAAACAATCCCTTGCTTCTGCTAAAATAATTGCAATGGTTGGTGTAAGTTCTAATAAAAAAGAAACTTCTACTAATATTAGGAGAAGACCCTCAGTTATTGTCATGAAATATCTCCAAGAATTTGGTTATAGAGTTTTACCAGTAAATCCTTCTGCGGCTGGAAAGAAAATATGTGGAGAAATAGTAGTTGCGAGATTGGCAGATATTACCATTCCAATAGATGTAGTTAATGTTTTTCGCCCATCAAAAGAAGCATCTTTAATTGCTAAACAAGCAGTTAAGATTAAAGCAAAAATTCTTTGGTTACAATATGGTATTCAAAATCAGGAGGCTCAAGAAATTGCAGAGTCAGCAAATATTATTTACATTGCAAATAGATGTATAAAGCAGGAATATCAAAGATTGTTTCTAAAAATGAATCCTGTTTTTCCAGCTCTTCAAACAGATTGAAGAAATTTTTAAAAGTATTATAAATCAATTAATTGCTGGAAAAATAAAAGAACAAGATTTTAAAAAATATTTCTATGCTCTTAAGTACAGGCATTTTTTAAATAAAACAAATAATCAGAATTGGTAGCTGGGAGTGGGATTGAACCACCGACCTCTGCGCTATGAGTGCAGTGCTCTAACCAACTGAGCTACCCAGCCACAAATTATTAATTAAATAAGATATTATTTTGTTTTTCTGTCATTGTAAAATGACCTTTTTGTCCAGCTTGAGAAAGTTTATGAAATAAATAATTTGGTTCGTACTCTGCATATGATGCAACTAGCTGAAAGTCTTTTGTATAAGAAGTCAACCATGATATGGCTCTTCTCTTCCAATGAAGATACTCTAATCGAAAGCCATCATATGTAGCATCTGCTAGAGCCTGTGTAAAAACACACTTCCATAAATAAATTTCAGCAGTCTGTTCTTGGTGGTGTGTCTGTTGTGTCTTTCCAAACGAATTCATTTTTATTTAAATATATCTTATAATATATTTTATTAGGATTTCAAATATCTGTTTTTTGGCGTGAGGTGTTGGTAGGACTAAACTTAAAATCTTAATGTGCGTGGCTATATAATTAATGAGGTTTCCTTTTACTTAATGCAAAAAGAACTTCTTTTAATTCTTTATGGTATTTTTCAATTTTCTCTACTGCTTCTTTTAATGGCATGTAAGTCAACATTTCTTCAAAATGTGAGACACTTGGTTCTAATAGTATTTTATCTTCTTTAATCCGTTGAAGATAATTTGTCATATTGTCAAGAACGCCAGCTAATTTATATAATGGTTCTTTTTCTAATCCTGGATTTTGCTCTAACATATCATCAAGTTCTTTAGATATTATTGCCTCATAGTCTTTTTTCTTTTCAGTCATTCTTTTAAAAATATAAAAGATTCTTTGTATCTTTCCTAGATCAAATCAACATAAATAACTTCGTATAGCGGTTTTATAAATGACTGGTTCTTCTACGTCAGACTTTATTTATTTAAGCTCTGGTAACATAATTCTTAATCTCTTTTTTCTGCTTTTCAATCTCTAACTAGCGAACTTAGAAAAAGCATTCTCAATTTAAGTGTAAATTAGTATTCAGTATATTGCTTTACTTCTTTAATATTTGAACCTACGATTTTGTTAATTTCTGACTTCGTTTTAGATCTTTTATCATTTGTAAAATACACATTTCTAGCTAATTGAATAAATTTATCTTTGAAATCAGAATTTTTTTCACATAATCTTATTTCGTCTTCAATTTTCCATAATTTTTCATTTATTTCTTTTAAATTTTTGTAAAGAATATTTATTTCATTTGAAGAATTAATATTTTTATTTTTTGTTTCATTTAATACGTTGTATTCTTTTTTTATTTCTTGCAACAAACTTGAATTTTTTATTTTGCTTAACTTTATTTCCAAAACGCTAAGTTTGTCTAATAATTCACCAGCAGATATTTCAGTTAGAATTCTTCTCATTTTATAAATATACGTGATATAAGTTTATTTGATAAATTTTAATGTCAAATATATTAATCATAAAACATGGTTCTCTTGGAGATATAGCTCAGATTAGTGGTGCGATTCAAGATATAAAAGAAAATCATCTTAATGATAAAGTATTTATACTTACGACCTCTCCTTATGAAGAATTGTTTCGTAAATGTCCATATATTGATGAAGTTTATATTGATCAAAGATTTTCGCGGCTAAACTTAATTTATTTATTAAAATTAAAACAAATGATATCTAAACTTGAGTTAATAAAAATATTCGATCTACAAAATTCATCTAGAACATCATTTTACAGAAAGTTTCTATTCAACAAAATAAAATGGTCTAGTACTGAAACAACATTACCTTCAGGAACCAACAAAAGTGATTTTGACAACGATCCAGTACTAGAGAGGTTCAATTTTCAATTAATTAATTCTAACATTGTTACTAAACACACATTAGAGCCTAATTTTTCTTGGGCCTGCGAAAATATAGATGATTTACTAAAAAAATATAATTTAGAAAAATATATTTTATTATTTCCTTTCTGCTCAATAAATTTACCTCATAAAAAATGGCCACATTACAATGATTTAATTTTACTAATTAAAAAGCATAATCCAAAATTTGAGCTGATTACTGCACCCAGCCCTAATGAAATTGAAGAATCGAAAAAAATAAATGCTCGAGCAATACTTAAAGATGATAAGGCATTAACAATAACTCAGTTAGCTGGTTTAATAAACAAAGCTCAATTTATAATTTCAAACGATACAGGTCCCGCTCACATGGCGGCTCATTTAAGAGTGAAAGGAGTAACTTTATTTGGGCATCATACAACACCAAAAAAAGTAAGCATAGAAACAAACAAATTTAAAGCAATTATCAAAGATGATTTAAAAGAATTATCTGTTGAAGAAGTTTATTCTAATATTTCCGAAGAATTATTGTTAGTTTAAAAGTTCAATATATTTTTTTATAATTTTACTCCATTCAAATTGTTTTGAAAATTCTTTGGCATTTTTCCCAAATATTAAATATCTATCTTCTTCAAAAATATTTTTTATGCTTTGATAAATTGAATCAAGATCGTTTCCGTTACAAATTAAGCCAGTTTTGTTGTGAATAATCGCATCTGATGCGCCGCCATCCTTACCACCTATTGATGGAATTCCATGTTGTCCAGCTTCAATAAAAGCTATGCCAAATCCCTCTACTGATTTTTTATAAATAATTGATGGCATAACAAATAAGTTAGATTTTTTTATTAAAGCCGATTTAAAATCAGGACTTATATTGTCCATAAAAATAACAATGTTTTCTAAGTTTAATTCATGCACTAACTTTTTTAAATTTTTTTCTTCGCCTCCATGTCCTATACAAACATATTTTATTTTAGGAAATTTTTCTTTAAGATTTCTAATTGCCATAATTGTCTTGTCATGGCCCTTCCTTTTATCAAATCTAGCTACAGTAATTAAACATGGAAATGAATCCTTAAATATTTTTTCAGCAGCTTTTATATTATTTTCATCAGGTTCTTCATAAAAATTTATTCCAGGATGAATAACTTTAATTTTATTCACATCAATACCATTATTTTCCGCTAATCTTTTTGTAAAATTTGAATTGGATATTATAGAATCAGCCTTTGAGATGCTCTCAATCATTCTTTTATTTAATCCTGAATTTACAGGGTGATTTATTTCTTTTGAGTGGATTAAACAAAGTGTTTTCTTATTTAATAAAGATTTTTTATCTATATATTCCAGGCTTTTCCAATGATCAGCAATCAAGGCTTTAATAGAAGGGTTTTCTTTTAAATAGTTGTTTACTAAATTAGCTTTTCTGAATTTTCTAAATAATTTTATCCCAGATACCCTGGTGATATCGCACTGAAATTTTTTATCATGGATATCAGAATTTTTATGTTTTTCTGCGAAAATTTTAACTGGACCATATTTTAATAAAGCTGTCGATAACCCTCCCATTAATATTTGCATTCCACCCAATTCTGGTGGAAAATTTCTGGTGTTAACCAAAAACATTAATTAAACCATTTTATATTACAGCCCATGCTTGGAATTTGTTTGGCAGGACCTTTTCCAGAAGTTGCCACTAATTTCATAGCAATTCTAAGTTCACTATCTCCTGTAGTAACTGGCTTATGATCTTTTAATTCTCTAATTCTACCCCTGTATTGTAGCTCTAGATTATTATTATAACCAAAAAAATCTGGTGTACATACTGCATCATAATTTTTAGCTACTTTTTGAGATTCATCAATCAGATAAGGAAAGGAAAAATTATGTATTTTTGAAAAAGAAATCATATTTTCAAAAGAATCTTCTGGATAATTTTTCACATCATTAGACATTATACCAACAGATTTTATACCTTGGTTTTCTAAAAATTTTACATCTTGAACAATTTCTTTGATTACTGCTTTTACATATGGGCAATGATTACAAATAAACATAATTAAGGTACCGTTTTTTCCCGTAACATCATCCAAAGATACTTTTGTGTTCTCTGTAGATAATAATTTAAAATTTTTTGCCTTTTCTCCAAAATTACAGATTGGTGTTTTTGTAAGGGTCATTATAATTATTTTCTCAGTCGTTTTATTAAACTAGAGGTATCCCAGCGCTCGCCACCCATTTTTTGAATATCAGCATAATATTTATCTACAATTTCAGTTACTGGCAACAATGAATTATTTTTTTTAGCTTCCTCTAATGCAAACTTCAAATCTTTTCTCATCCAATTAACAGCAAATCCGAAATCAAATTTATCTTCTATCATAGTCTTGTATCTGTTTTCCATTTGCCAGGACTGAGCTGCTCCTTTAGAAATTACTTCAATTACTTCCTCCATATTTAAACCAGCTTTAATTCCAAAATTTATTCCTTCTGATAAACCCTGAACCAATCCAGCTATACAAATTTGATTTACCATTTTTGCAAGTTGTCCGCTCCCAGCTTTACCAAGCAATTTCATTTTTTTACTATAGCAATTAATGATTGGACTTGCTTTGTCGTAATCTTTTTTTTCACCACCGATCATCACAGTCAAAGTGCCATTCTCAGCTCCTGCTTGCCCACCTGAAACTGGAGCATCTAAAAAACCAAAGTTATTTTTTTTTGCATAATCATAAATTTCTCTGGCAATAGTAGCTGAAGCAGTTGTGTTATCTACGTAAATGGATCCTTTTTTTATTGATTTAAATATTCCATTTTCTCCAAAAGTAACTTCTTTTAAATCATTATCGTTTCCAACACATGTAAAAACAAAATCAGAATCTCTTGATGCTTCAGCAGGAGATTCTGTCATTTTACCTGAGTAAGTTTTAAGCCATTTCTCAGCTTTTGATTTAGTTCTATTAAATACAGTTACATTATGGCCTGCCTTTGATATATATCCAGCCATAGGATAACCCATTACACCAAGACCAATAAAAGAAACTTTACAGCTCATAATTAATTATGATTATAAATATTATTAGATCAAATTTCAAAATAATTTTTTTTGGTTTTGTCTTTACTTTTTTTTCAAGTATTGGACAGAGTTTTTTTATAGGGCTATTTAATTCCAATATTAGAGAAGAATTAAACATTTCTCATGGAGAATTTGGTGTCATTTATGGAATTGCCACTTTAGGTAGTAGTTTTACATTAATTTGGCTAGGAAAAAAAATTGATGATTTAAAGTTGGTTAATTACTCTCTTTTAGTTGTTATTTTTTTGACCTTCGCAGCTCTTTTTTTTTCATTTATTAATGGAATAATTTTTTTGGCTATTGGAATTTTTTTTCTTAGATTATCCGGCCAAGGGTTAATGGCACATACCGCATCAACTGCAGTTGCCAGATATTTTGATCAGAGCAGAGGTAAAGCATTGAGCTGTATTTGGGTTGGTATGTCTCTAGGAGAGTTTTTACTACCTATAATAATAGTCTACTCGTTGACATTTATATATTGGAGAAATTTATGGCAAGGATTAGCAGTTATGACTTTATTATTCTTGCCAATATTTACTTATCTAATAATTAAAGACATTAATATATTTTCTAGAGAAAAAGAGAAAGGAAATTATACCCATAATAATATTGATTCAATTAAAAGTTGGACCAGAAAAGAGGTAATAAAAGATTTAAAATTTTATTCAGTTTTGCCAGCCATGTTAGCATCATCTTTTATAATTACAGGCATAGTTATCAACCAAACATTTATTATAGAATCAAAAGATTGGGAAAAATTTGCAATAGCCAAATCTTTTATGATTTACTCTATACTTACAGTAATTACTTTGTTCTTATCAGGATTTTTGGTGGATAAATTCACCAGCAGAAAAATTTTTCCACTACTAAATGTTCCATTATTGTTAAGTGTAATTATATTAGCTATTTTTGATCATCCTTATTCTGTTTTCGTTTTTATGGGATTTATGGGCATTTCAAATGGATTAACAAATGTTTTGATATCTTCATTTTGGGCAGAAATTTATGGCGTAAATTATCTGGGATCTATTAAAGCTTTAACAGGATCTTTGATGGTTTTTTCAACAGCTTTGGCTACTGCGGTATTTGGGACTTTGATTGATTTGGGTCATTCCATTGAAAATATTGCCTTTTTATGTGCTATTTACACAGTTATATCAATTTTCATTGTTATAGTTTTTCAGAAGTCTTATAAACCCACTTCCATTGCAAAATAAATCTTGATCTTTTAACGACTATTTTATATTAGTTCTGGCACATGGCTAGAATAACCGTTGAAGATTGTATTGATAAGGTTGAAGGTCCATACGATTTAGTTTTAATCGCTAAAGAGAGAGCTGTGCAGTTAAATTCTGGAGAACAGCCAAAAGTTGAGCCAGAAAATGATAAAAATACAGTTATTGCATTAAAAGAGATTGCGGAAGATAAAGTTTCGGTAAAAGTGCTACAGGAATTAGCAATTAATAAGTTAAGAAAACATATTGAAGAAGAAACAAGCGTTTCAGACCATGATGAATTGGAAGGTGATGATTTTGAAAATATTTATAAAGGGGAAATTTCAAAGAGTGGGATACCTATTTTGCCATCTAAAAGAGCTAGAAGAATTCCTGAAAAAATAGAAGTTTTTAAGCAGGAAACACAAAAGCTTCAAGAAAAGATAGTTGAAAAAGAAAGTTTACCCCAAGCTAATAAAGATTCACTAGAAGAATTACAAAAACAAGAAAAAATATAAGCAGGCTTAAGTGAATTTGATGATTTCGAGACACCTCATAACAATTAAAATAAAATTAAATTAAATAATTTTTTTAATATTTATTAAATGATTAAAAAAGTTTCTGTGGCACCAATGATGGATTGCACAGATCGTCATGATAGATTTTTTTTAAGATTGATTAGCAAGAATGTGATGCTGTACACGGACATGATTGTGGCAGAAGCAATTAAAAGAGGAGATAAAAAAAAATTATTATCATTTAACCTTAGGGAAAAACCTTTAGGGTTACAAATTGGTGGTTCTTCACCAAAAATTTTAGCAGAGGCAGCTAAAATTGGAGAAGATTTTGGTTATGATGAAATTAATCTAAATTTGGGGTGTCCAAGTAAAAAAGTTCAAAAAAATAAGTTTGGAGCTTGTTTGATGAAAGAACCCAAACTTGTTGGCGAATGCATCAATAAGATGGTCAATGCATGTAAGATTCCAATCTCATGTAAAACTAGAATAGGATATAACGAAATTGAAGATTATGATTTGTTCAAATCTTTTATTGAGATAATTAAAAAATCTGGATCAAATATTTTTATTATCCATGCAAGAAGAGCGATATTAGAAAAACTTACACCAAAACAAAATCTTAATGTTCCACCATTAAATTATAGTTTTGTTTATGAACTTAAAAAAGACTTTCATCAAGATAGTATTATTTTGAACGGGGGAGTAAGCTCAACAGATCAGATAATAGAACATTTGAAGTATGTAGATGGAGTAATGATTGGACGTGCAGTATATCATTCTCCTTATTTTTTAGCTGATGTTGAAAAAGATATTTTTAATAACGACGATGTACCAACAAGAACTGAAGTTATGGAACAAATGATACCTTATATAAAAGAAGAAACACAAAAACAAACTAGACTTAATCAAATCATGAGACACACTGTTGGTTTATTTCATGGTGAAAAAGGTTCAAGTTATTGGAAAAGATATTTAAGTGAGAATATGTGTATTAGAGAAGCTGATCTACAAAAAGTAAATCATATTATGGATCATATCAAAAATAATAATTATATTACTTCTTTAGAAAGATAAGTTGTTAGAGACATTAGATCAAAATCAAATTATATTTTTTGTTACTGTTATGGTTGTAGCAGCAGTTCTTGTTGGTTTTGTTGCGGGATTATTTGGAGTTGGGGGAGGATTAATAACAGTACCTGTACTTTTTTATATTTTTAATTCTATGGGATTAGATAGATCATTTATCATGCATTTGGCCGTTGGTACTTCTTTTGCAATTATAATTCCTACCTCTTTTATATCGACTATAACTCATATGCAATTTAAAGCTGTGGATTTTAATATTGTTAAAAGTTTTGGAACTTTTGTAGTAGTTGGAATTATTATAGGAACTATTTTTGCTGTGGTTTTAAAGACTGCATATTTAATTCTCTTTTTTTCAGTTTTAACAATGTTATTTGCTTTTTATTTTTTGACTTCTAAAGAAAAGACAAACACTGTACGACATAAAATGAATTTAACTTATAAGGTTATTATAGGTTTTTTATCAGGTTTTTTTAGTGCTCCCATGGGAATAGGAGGAGGCTCAATTAATGTGCCTATATTAAAAATGTTTGGATACTCAATAAATAAAGCCATAGGAAGCTCAGCTGCAATAGGTTTTTTAGTTTCTGTAATAGGAACTTTAAGTTTTGCTATTTCAGGAAAGTATCTTAACATAAATACACCACTAAGTTTTGGATTTGTTAATATTCCAACATTCTTAATTTTTATACCTATTACAATGCTAATGGCTAAGATCGGAGCTATAACAGTACATAAAATAAATAAACAACTTATCAATAAATTATTTGGTGTTTTTCTTTTAGTAGCTTCCTCTAGATTGTTTCTTGAATATTTAAAATTTTAATAATACTTTTGAAAATAATTTTTTAAGAATTTATATTTTTTGATCATATTCACCAATTTTACAGGTAGTTTTTAGCAAGTTATCTATAAAATTAAATATAGCTTTCATCTCAGACATTGACTGGACACTTTCAGTAACTATTACTAATGAAGGTTTGTTTGATGAAGCCCTAATAAGTCCCCAAGAACCATCTTTTAATGTAAATCTAACACCATTAATAGTTAAGATTTCACTTATAAGTTTGCCTGTGATTTTAGTTTTTTTTTCAAACAACTCTTTGAACTTTTTAATCATGATATCTACAACTTTATATTTTTCAGCATCATCACAATAAGGAGCCATAGTGGGACTTTGATAAGTTATAGGCAGTTCATTCAATAAATTTGATATTTTTTTTGGAGAATTATTGTCAAGCAATTTACATACTTGAATAGCAGATAATATTCCATCATCATAACCTAAACCAATTGGTTTATTAAAAAAGAAATGTCCACTTTTTTCAAAACCGGCTAGAGAATTTTCTCCATACACTTTTCTTTTTATATAAGAATGTCCTGTCTTCCAGTAAATTGTTTCACAAGAGTTTTTTTTTAGTATCTCGTCAGTTTTAAATAATCCTGTAGATTTAACATCTACTATAAATTTAGAATTTTTGTATTCACTAGATAAATTTCTTGCAATCAAAAGGCCAATTTTATCAGAAAATATTTCATTTCCATTATCATTAACAACTCCAAGTCTGTCGCCATCTCCATCAAAAGCAAAACCTATGTCAGCTTTATTTTTTTTTACACAACCACTCAATGCATGGAGCATTTTTAAATCTTCTGGATTAGGATTGTATTTTGGAAAATTGTAATCAAGATTACAATCAAGTTCTATTACCTCACAACCGATATTCCTTATTATTGTTGGAGCAAAAGCACCAGCAGTTCCATTTCCACAAGCTACAACTACTTTTATTTTTTTTTTAATTTTTTCTTTCGAAAGATGTTGTATGTAAATTTCTTTAAAACCATCAATTTTTTTATAAGATCCTTTTCCATCGACAAATTTATTATTTAAAACTATTTCTTTTAAATCTTTCATTTCTTCCGACGAATGTGTTAAACCTTTATCGATACCCATTTTTATTCCTGTCCACCCATTCTCATTATGACTTGCGGTAACCATTGCAATTGAATCTGCATTCAACTTAAATTGGGAAAAATACGTCATTGGCGATAAGGATAAACCAATGTCTTCTACATTACATCCAGTTGAAATTAATCCTTCGATTAATTTTTTTTTAACCTCTTCGCTGTAAGACCTGTAATCATGTCCCACAACTATTCTAGGATTTTTTTTTCTAATTTTAGTTGTTATTTGTGTACCTAATCCTCGACCAACATTTGCAATTCCTTCTGCATTTATATCTTCGGGATAGAGCCATCTTGCATCGTACTCTCTAAATCCAAAGGGGTCTATTTGGCTAAATTTTGACTTGTTCATTTTTACTTATGTAATATTTTTGTGAATTTTACAGTATAATTTTTTCTTGATTTATTTTTGTTAATGTTCTATTAATGTTCTATTGATTTAGTAATTTATATAGTATACTTAAACATTATACATACAACATATAGTTGATTTTACATAAAATCTTAACAATATTGTTATTTTTATGAATAAAAACCTGTCTTTGGCAATAGAGAAAGCTGTCCGTAATTATCCGTCAAAACATGAAATTAAAGATATTGATAAAAGACCGGATCTTTTTTCATTAACTCAAGAAACTGAGTTATTTCAAAACAAAAAAGGTATAACTATAAAAATAGATAGGACCAAGGATTCTAGATTAACTGATTTCGGTAAAGCAACTTTAAGCGATAGATATTTAGGACTCAACGAATCTTTTCAAGATTTATTTGCAAGAGTTGCAAGCACATATGCTGACAATAACTTACATGCACAAAGAATTTATAACTATATAAGTGATTTATGGTTTATGCCAGCAACTCCAATTTTATCAAACGGGGGTACTAAAAGAGGGCTGCCTATTTCTTGTTTTTTAAATGAAGCTGGAGACAGCCTTGAGGGAATACTTGATCTGTGGAATGAAAATGTTTGGTTAGCAGCGAAGGGTGGTGGTATAGGTAGTTATTGGGGCAATTTAAGATCTATTGGTGAAAAAATTGGAAAGGTTGGTAAAACTTCTGGAATTATTCCATTTATAAAAGTAATGGATTCTTTAACAATGGCAATTAGCCAGGGATCTTTAAGGAGAGGTTCAGCTGCCTGTTATTTACCAATTGACCATCCAGAAATAGAAGAGTTTATCGAGATGCGAAGACCAACTGGAGGCGATCCAAATAGAAAATCACTAAATTTGCATCATGGAATTTTGATAAGTGATGCTTTTATGCATGCAGTAGAAACAGATGATCAATGGATTCTAAAGAGTCCGAAAAACGGAATTATACAAACAACTGTTTCTGCAAGAAACCTATGGATAAGGTTGTTAACAGCCAGAGTTGAAACTGGAGAACCTTATATTATTTTTATAGATACAGTTAACAGATTGATTCCACAGTTTCACAAATTAGCTGGATTAAATGTAAAAACTTCGAATCTATGTAGTGAAATTACTTTGCCAACTGGAATTGATAAAGATGGAAAAGATAGAACAGCAGTTTGTTGTTTGTCTTCGCTCAATTTAGAAAAATATGATGAATGGAAAAGCGATGAAAATTTTATCAAGGATGTGATGAGATTTCTAGATAATGTTCTGACCGATTTTATTGAGAAAGCGCCCGATTCTTTTAAAGATGCTAAGTATTCAGCTATGAGGGAACGAAGTGTAGGTCTCGGAGTAATGGGTTTACATTCTTATTTTCAGAAAAAAATGATTCCATTAGAATCTGTAATGAGTAAAGTTTTGAATAACAAAATATTTAAATATATTCAGAAAAAAGTTGAAGATTCATCAAAAATTCTTGCTGAAGAAAAAGGACCTTGTCCAGATGCAGCAGAATATGGTTTTAATGAGAGATTTTCTAATAAAACAGCGATTGCACCAACTGCTTCAATTTCAATAATTTGTGGTGGTGCATCACCAGGAGTTGAACCAATTGCTGCAAACAGTTATACACACAAGACTCTTTCGGGTTCATACAATGTGAGAAATAAATACTTAAAAAAAATACTAGAAAAGTATAAAAAAAATAACGAAGAAATTTGGTCAAGCATTACTACCAACCAAGGATCAGTATCACATTTAGATTTTTTAACAGATCTTGAGAAAGATGTATTCAAAACAGCGTTTGAGTTAGATCAGAAATGGATTATTGAGTTGGGAGCTGATCGCACACCTTACGTTTCCCAAGCTCAATCCATTAATATTTTTTTACCAGCAGATGTTCATAAAAAAGAGCTTCATCAAATACATTTTCAAGCATGGAAAAAAGGATTAAAAAGCCTTTATTATTGTAGATCAAAATCTATTCAAAGAGCAGAAAATGTTAATGGTGGACCGTTAGCAGTTTACTCAAAAAATGAATTAAATGAAGAAATAGATTATGACGAGTGTTTATCATGTCAGTAGCAAAATTATCAAAAGAAACTATAACAGCTAAAAGAAAAGGATTACTTGCTGGAAATCCTGTTTATAAACCATTCAGATATCCTTGGTGCTATGATGCTTGGTTGACTCAACAACGTATTCATTGGTTACCAGAAGAGGTTCCTTTGGGTGATGACGTTCGAGATTGGCAAAAAAACTTAAATCAGTCTGAAAAAAATTTATTAACACAAATTTTTAGATTTTTTACTCAAGCAGATGTGGAGGTTAGCAATTGTTATATTAGACATTACATGAATGTTTTTAAACCTACAGAAGTTCTAATGATGATGTCTGCTTTTGCATCCATGGAGACAGTGCATATAGCTGCTTACTCACATTTATTAGATACTATAGGTATGCCAGAAACCGAATATTCTGCATTTTTAAAATATAAACAAATGAAAGATAAATATGATTATATGCAGGGCTTTAACGTTAATTCGAATCACGACATTGCAAAAACAATCGCTGTATTTAGTGCATTTACCGAAGGCTTACAATTATTTGCAAGCTTTGCAATTTTACTCAATTTTCCAAGGCAAAATAAAATGAAAGGAATGGGTCAAATTGTTACTTGGTCGGTAAGAGACGAAACTTTGCATTATAACTCAATGATAAGATTATTTAACGAATTTGTTAAAGAAAATCCAGAAATTTGGAATGATAAATTGAAAAAAGAAATCTATGAAGCTTGTCGTACAATTGTATCTCATGAAGATGCATTTATTGAATTAGCTTTTGAAATGGGACCAATAAATGGTCTTACATCCGAAGAAATAAAAAAGTATATTAGATGGATTGGAAATAGAAGATTAGTACAATTGGGATTAAAACCAATCTATGATGTGAACAAAAATCCCCTCACTTGGCTTGACTCAATGCTTAATGGAGTTGAACACATGAATTTTTTTGAAGGAAGAGCTACCGAGTATTCAAAAGCATCTACAAAAGGTTCTTGGGCCGAAGCTTTTTCTTAATTTACAAATTATCTTTGATTTAAAAGCATTACTTTTCTGTGCTTGCTTCCTTTGTATTTAGAAAGTGGTCTAATCAATTTGTTGGAGATATGTTGTTCCATAATATGTGCTGACCATCCAGTAATTCTTGCAATAACAAATATTGGAGTAAAGAAATCTGTATCAAAACCCATTAAATGATAAGTTGGTCCGGTTGGAAAATCTAAATTAGGGTGAATGTTTTTTCTTTTGAGCATTTCTTTTTCTATAATTTCACCAATTTTATGCAAATTTTCATCTTTTTTAAGTTTAGAAACTTTCAAAAAATATTTTTTCATAGTTGGAACTCTAGAGTCTCCACTTTTATAAACTCTGTGACCAAAACCCATTACTACTTGTTTTTTATTTAAATTATCAATTAACCAACTTTTTGCTTTGTCTGGTGTCTTAATTTTTTTCATCATATGCATTACTTCTTCATTGGCTCCACCATGCAAGGGGCCCTTTAAACTAGCAATTGCTCCTGTTATTGCGCCATAAATATCAGATAAACTGCTAGTGATTGTTCTTGCCGTAAATGTAGAAACGTTAAAACTATGTTCGGCATATAAAATTAGAGAGATGTCAAAAGCTTTTACTATTCCTTTTTGCGGAACTTTACCAAAACACATATAAAAAAAGTTCTCAGAAAACGACAAGTCTTTTTTAGGTTTTATTATCTTTTTACCTTTTCTGACTCTAAAAAAAGCTGCTATAGCAGTTGGAGTTTTTGCAAAAATTCTCATTGTTTTTCTCATATTTGCCTCTGGAGAATTATCAGATGTTTCCTTATCTTCTAAACCCATAACACTAACAAATGTTCTAGCAACATCCATTGGATGAGCTTTTTTTGGCATGTGCTTTATTATTTCTCCGAGATTTATTGTGATATTTCTATTTGCTTTTTCTTCTTTCTTGAATTTATTGAGTTGAATACTGTTTGGTAGATCTCCATTAAGTATCAGATAAGCAACTTCTTCAAAACTACACACTTCACATAAATCTTGGACAGCATAACCCCTGTAAGTAAGAGAATTAATTTCGGGCATTACTTGTGAAATTGCTGTTTCATCAACAACAATTCCAAGCAAACCTTTTTTAATTTCATCATTCATGATTTATTCATGTTCCTCAGTACTAAAATTATAAATCTTTTCATCCAAAGCGTTATATTTTTTGTACTCGACTAATTCATATAATCTTTTTCTTGTTTGCATTTTATCAATAATATTATTTTGATGTCCATGCTTAAAAATATTTTTCAAACCATCCTCAACACTTTTCATTGCAAGTCTTTGTGTGGTTATTGGATAGATAACAATATTATATCCAAAATTTTCTAATTGTTTGTAAGAGAGAATTTTTGTTTTTCCAAATTCAGTCATATTTGCTAGTAAATATATGTTTAAATTTTTCCTTACTTTTTCAAATTCTTTTTCGTCTCTTAAAGCTTCAGGAAAGATAATATCAGCACCAGCATCTTGATAAGATTTCGCTCTTTCAATCGTTTTGTCAATACCTTCAACACTATTTGCATCTGTTCTTGCGATTATTTTGAAATTTTTATCTTTTCTTGATTTAACTGATAATTTAATTTTTTTTACCATTTTTTCTTTTGATATCAATTCTTTATTATCTAAATGGCCACATCTTTTTTGGCTAATCTGATCTTCAATATGAAGTCCTGATAATCCTAATTTTTCTAAAGTGCTAACCGTCTCTTCACAAGATTTAAACCCAGTATTTGCATCAACAATGGTCGGCAAATTAGTTACCCTAGCTATTTGATTAGCTCTGTAGCTTACATCTTTTAGTTTAGTCAATCCAATATCTGGGTAGCCAAGGTCATTTGACATGACACCTCCAGAAACATAAACCCCGTCATATCCAATTTCTTCAATTAATTTTGCTGTTAAAGGATTATAAGCTCCAGGAATTCTAAGAATTTTTTTGCTTGATAATTTTTTATTAAAATTTTCTCTTTTTTCCTTTACTGTATTTTTAACAAAATGCATTAGAAGATACCTTTTGTGTTATTTTTTTTTAATTTTCTTTCATCAACTTCAATGTTTAGTTTATGCAACCTGCCAGATTTAATTTTTTTTAAATTTTGAACATCTTTCAAAAATCTATTACTTTCACTAATTCTAATAATTCCGTCAGTTAAGGTCAAAAATTTTTCAATATAATTTACCCTTTTAAATGGATGTGATCCATAGGTATGTGCGTTTGCCCTCTCTAAAGATTCAATTATTTTTTTTCCATCTTTCATTTTTAAAATTACTTTTGCCCCAAATGATTTTTTTTTGGGATCAGGATGATGATATTTTTTTGTCCAAACTTTATTTTCGTGAGTTTTTATTTTATGCCATAAGTCAACCGTGGATTTTTGGTGAGATCTTTTTTTATTATAAGATTTTATATGGTGCCATTTTCCATCTTCTAAAGCTACGGCAAATATATACATGATCGAGTGATCAAGTGTTTCTCTACTAGCATCGGGATCATATTTTTGAGGATCATTTGCTCCAGTTCCAATTACATTATGGGTATGATGGCTTGTGTAGATATCTATTTTTTTTATTTTTGAAAAATCGTCAATTTTTTTATTTAGTTTAATTGCTATATCTATTAAAGCTTGTGCTTGATATTCAGCAGAGTGTTCTTTTGTGTAAGTTTCTAAAATTGCTTTCTTTTGCTCATTTTTATTTGGCAGTGGAATTAAGTATCTAGCTTTTTCTCCATCCAATATTTGAGCCATAACACTATCTTCTCCTTCATAAATAGGGCTTGGAGCATCTTCACCTCTCATTACTCTATCTATTGCTTCAATAGCAAGTTTTCCAGCATGTGCTGGCGCAAAAGCTTTCCAACTTGATATCGCCCCTTTTCTTGACTGTCTTGTTGATATTGTTGTGTGTAAAGCTTGTTGTATACCTTGATATATAATTTCAGTATTTAACTTTAATAATGAGCCCAATCCAGCAGCAATGCTTGGCCCCAAATGTGCAATATGATCAATTTTATGTTTATGTAAACATATACCTTTTACTAAATTAATTTGAGTTTCGTAAGCTGTAATTATTCCTCTTAAAAGATCGAAACCATTTAAACTTTTTTGTTGAGCAACAGCTAATATAGAAGGAATATTATCACCGGGATGACTATAGTCAGCAGCTAAAAAAGTATCATGAAAATCTAATTCTCTAACCGCAGTTCCATTAGCCCATGCTGACCATTCACAATTAAACTTTTTTTTTGAAGATATTCCAAAAATAGAAGCGCCATTTTTTCTTGGATGTTTCGTAGCCATTTGCCTAGCTGTAATAACAGGCTTTCTGTTTAAAGATGCAATAGCAACCGAGGCATTATCAATTAATCTATTGATAACCATTTCTATTGCTGACTCATTTAATGGAGCTTTATCAGATGCGACTCGAGCTAATTTCCATGCTAATTGATTTTGCTTTTTTAACTTAATCTTTGATGGATATACTTTTGCAATAAATTTTTTCAATTTTTTTTTCCAACTAATTAAAGAGTATAATTATAGCCGTAATAACTAGTAAAACAGCCAAAAAATATTCTATGATTTTTTTTATATTGGTATTTTTTATAAGTATTTTTATTGAAGAACCAAATAAAGCCCATACACAAATAGAGGGAAAACATATCAATGGGGCTGTTAAAGCAACAAAAAATGTTGCCAAATAAAAGTTTTCATTTACTGGGAAAAAAGCTGTTGCAGCAGTTAATGCTACGACCCAAGCTTTTGGATTGATAAATTGAAAAAATGCAGCCTCATATAGTTTTAGAGGTCTTCCCGATTCTTTATTATTTTCAGAAAAAGAACCTATGATTTTCCAACCAAGATAAAGCAAGTAAATAAAACATAACCATTTTAAATAATCTTGAATCGATGGGTATTTTTGAAATAAATTTCCAAGACCAAAGCATACAAGTGTGATTTGAATAGTATGGCCAAAAGGAATACCAATTAAATGTGGAATTGTTTTTTTAAAACCAAATTTAATTCCCGAAGCGGTAAGCATTGCATTGTTAGGGCCTGGAGTTACAAACATCACAAAATAATAACTTATTAATGCAAAAAATAATTTAAATTCAATCATTAATATATTTTTGAATTATTTTTTCCAATCCAACAAAATTTTTAATCAAATGATCATAATTAATTTGATCAGGATTTTTTTCTGTGTAACCATTTTTAATTAGTATAAAAGGAATTTTAGCTGCTTTTGCAGCATTAGAATCTGTTTCACTGTCCCCAATCATAACACTTTTTTTTAAATTTCCACTCATAAGTTCGATAGTATTTATTAAATGCCTAGGATCAGGTTTGTTGTAATTAAATGTATTTCCACCAGCGACATATTCAAAAAAATCATAAAGCTTAATTTTTTTTAAAAGATTTATTGATAAATGTTCCTGTTTATTTGTGCATACAGCCATTGAGATAGAATTTTTTTTGCACCAAGTTAAAAAATCCAATACCCCAACTCTTGGTTTGCTTTCGTTACAAATATTCTGACTATAATAATTTATAAATTCTTTT
>AZHQ01000007.1 GCA_000504605.1 alpha proteobacterium SCGC AAA288-E13 | reverse complement strand
TAAAAAGAATAAGAGACAAAGATATTAATCCAAAAAAAATAATAGACTATAAATTACCTAATGATTATTTTAAAAAGGATGGACAAGACATAATTCATCTTTTATTATCCCGTCTATTTTTTCCAGATCTTCATCTTCTACTGCTTTTTTAAAATTAGTATTTTGATTACTTACTTTAAATAATTCTTTCTCAAACTCTCCTTTAAAAGTCATATAGTCAACTTTTTGACCTTTGTTTCCTACTTCAATTAAATCTTTCTCAACAACCAAATCGATACCTTGCCAAACTGGTAATGAATTTATAACTTGTTCCTTTTTTAATATTTCCTCTTCATTTAAATGGTCAAAATTTTTGACTTTATTGTTTTTAATTTCTTCTTTATTTATTGGTAAAACTAAAGGTTTATCATAATCATATTTTTCATTGAAATATTCTGCAACCCCGCAAAAATCCAAAATTAAAAAATTTATTTTGGGGTATTTTTTGCCGTCTATATAAAAATCAAACAATCTTGTACCTCTACCTTTCATTTGAATATACATTGTGGGAGAAAAAACTGGTCTGAAAAAGCCTAAATTGAGAATATCTTTGCAATTGTATCCAGTTGAAAGCATATCAACGGTAACTGCTATTTTTTCTTGAATTTTATTATCTCTAAAATCTTTTGCTAGATTTGAGCCATGAGGTATATCCGACGTAATCTGTAAGGCTATACTTGGCTCAAGTTCATTTAAAATTTTTGTAATTTTTCTTGCGTGATCTTTGCTAATTGTAAAAATTATTGATTTACCAATTTCTTTATTAGGAAGCTTCATAGAATTTTTTAAAAATTCTTTACACATCAATATATTTCTCTCAGGAACAAATACTTTTTTTTCTAGTTGGCCAATTTTAAAATTATATTCTTGATCATCTATATTTACTGACCATCCCTTTTCGTCCAAAGCTTGATTGGTTATATCAGTTTTTAAATTGATAATTTTTGGTTGTACTAAAAAAGGTCCATCAGGATCATTAACAGCATCTATTAAATCATATCTATATGTTGGTTCTCCAGGAGAGCAACTAAAGTTTGAGTATGTATCTCTTAACTTCCTAAGTTCTATTTTTTTTGAGTTTGATAAATCTTTTTCATTTATATTTTTTAAATAATTTTTAGGTGTAGCTGTTAAGCCTACACGAATAGAGTTAAAATATTCCATGATTTCTCTGGAATTTCCATAGATAGATCTGTGTGCTTCATCATTAATTATTAAATCAAAGTAAAAAGGAGTAAAATCTTTTCTGTACTTTTTTTTTGCCAACATTGATTGGAGAGTAGATATTACAACTGAAGAACCTAGAATATCCCCATGTTTAAAATTTTTTTTATTATAAATTACAGGTGAATAAACTTTTAATAAATTTTGAAAATCTTCCCAAGTTTGCTTGGCTAACTCAATTCTATCTACTAAGAAAAGAACTCTTTCAGCATATCTATTTTCTAATAAAGCTTTAATTAAAGCAGCTGCAAGAATAGTTTTTCCTGTTCCTGTAGCCATTTCTAATAAAAACTTTGAATTATTAGTATTTAATCCATCGGTAATTTTCTTTATAGCTTCAATTTGATAATTTCTTAAAATTATGTCTTGTCCATCCTTTTTAAAATAATCATTAGGTAATTTATAGTCTATTATTTTTTTTGGATTAATATCTTTGTCTCTTATTCTTTTTAAATCAGATAAAGAAGGTAAATTTTGTATTTCGTAAGTATCTTTATTTGATTTAAGATTCCAAAAATAATGTGTAAATCCATTAGATAAAATTACATAATTTACATTATAATCTTCAGAGTAATCTTTTGCTTGCTTTTTTGCTATATATGGATCTGTATTTGGTCTCTTAGCTTCTAAAACAGCTAAAGGTTTTCCGTTATCTAATAAAAGATAATCAGATTCTCCAGATTTACTCGATAAAGCTAATTCTACTTGTTTTGTATCAAGCAAGTTCCATCCAGAACTTTCTAACTTTTTATTGATTATAACTCTTGAGTATTCTTCTTTTTGTTCGCGCATAAAATTCTATAATAAACAAACTTAGAACCAAGATCCCTAAAAGCTTTTTCATAAACTAATGTTACACCCAATTTATTTGTGAGTCAGTCGAGTAGAATTGTAGGATTTTAAGGGATCAAACATGACAATGACATGACAATGAGGAGATAAATTGATTGAAATCTTAAAAATACTTAAATTATTGGCGCGCCCTAGAGGATTCGAACCTCTGACCCTCGGTTTAGAAAACCGATGCTCTATCCAACTGAGCTAAGGGCGCCTTTTGTTTTCGCAACACTTTTTAAAATGTAACGAAATAAAATCTACCTAAAATAACACATCTATGTCCCCATTTACTCGCTATGTATTCACTTTTGTAATAAAAGACACAAATAATATCTAGGTTTTATACTAACATTTATTTAATTAATCTTGAATTAAAAAGCTAGTGTTAATTAGCTTTTTAAATTTATTCACATAAAGTTTATTTTCCATGTTTGTTCACCAAAGTATCTAGGGCTTGAGTTTTGATCTCAGTAATCATTTTATATGAAAGATCGATCCAGTAAATTTAAAAAGGTTCCCAATAGTTCAGACTTTAGTCCTTGATTTGAATAATCAATCTTGTTCAACATGGATAATAAAAATTAAAAAAATCTTTCTTTTAAAATCTTAATTATTTTTTCATAACCCAAATTATTTCCATCAGGAGCTATGTAAGATTTAATATAATTTGAGTAATTATCTTTAGCATCATCAAGTTTGGATAAAAACTTATCCTTATTGACCTTTATTTCTTCCTCAATGTTGATTTTTAATAATCCAGCTCTATTAACAAAATCTAGACCCAAATTGGCAGTATTTTCTGGAGCAAAATTTGAAATTAAACATAAAATTCTTTTTTTAAGTAAAATTGCATCTACAATTGCACTTGTGTCAAAAAATAAGACCAAAAAAGCTTTATAAATATTTTCCCCGCTTTCATATTGAACAACATTTAAATTAGGAAAGTATTTTTTTTTATTTTCTAAATTATCTAAAGGGTGTATACAAATAACAATTTTTTTTTTGTACATAACAGATAAATTATTAATTAGTTTGTTTAAATAATAATAGTGTTTTGTAATTTTTTTTTTATCAGGATTACCACTTGCAGCGATAAGTTCTGGATGATTAAAATCGACATCTAATAAAACTATTTTCTCTTCCTTGATTTCCATTTTAATGTTTTTAAATATATCAAAAGAACTACTATTAATAGGTACAAGTTCTTTTGCATAAAAAAGTTTTAAGTTATATAAAATATTTTTTATAAAACTATTTTTTATCATTTCTATAATTTCTGTACTTGATGTAAATCTTATTTGTATTTTAGGTACTAATTTTAAATTACTTAACAAAACAATGAGTTTATGAGAAAAGTTTTTATTTAATTTATATTTTAAATTTACCCAAAAAGAATTTTCTAATTTAAGGTTTATATTAACAAAACCAATATTATGTATTTGTACTTGCTTAATTCGATATTTTGCTAACAGAAAATGAATTTTTAAATCAGACAAAAATCTTCCAATATTATTTATAGCTATTATTTCCTTATCAAAAATAAAATCTTCAAAATCCTTTATAGTTTTTGGGTAATAAATTTCCATATTATTTGGAACTTTAAACTTATTATCTAATTCATAATTAAACTCTCCTTCGAAGGTAAACCAATCTTTAAATAATTTAAATTTGTTCATATTTATAAAGTATATTTTTTCAAAATTTTTGCACAATTTATTTATTAGAAAAGAATGTACTGCAAATGTTTTGTTCAAAGATTTTGCTGTAAAAATCCAAGCTAAATATTTTTTTTTCTTCATTATTTATTGTAAGAAATTTGTTACTAAATTTTTCAATAAAATTAATCCACTTTTGCCACTTTTTTCTGGATGAAATTGAAAAGCTATAACATTATCTTTTTTTACTATACTTGAGAAATTGAATTTTCCGTTTAAAGAAGTTCCTACTTCTATCTCTTTATTCTTACAATTTACAAAAAAAGAATGAACAAAATAAAAAGTGCTGTCTAGTAAATTGTTTTCCAAATATTTTTCTTGAATGAACATTTTTTTCTTTTCAAACTTTACCCTGTTCCATCCAATAAATGTTTGTTTCTCAACATTATATTTATTAAAATTTTCAACCTTTCCTTTAAAAAAACCAATTCCTTTTGTTAAGCCAAATTCTTCACTTTCTTCAAATAAAAGTTGCATGCCAAGGCAAATGCCTAAAAAATTCTTATTCTTATTTAAAGCCTGTTCTATCGATAATATAAGTTTTGTATCTCTGAGCTTTTTCATGGCCTCATGATAAGCACCTACTCCTGGAAGTACTATTATATCAAACTTTTCTACATTTCTTGGCTCATTAATAATAATTACTTCAGAGCCTATATGCTCCAAGGCCCTTTTAATGCTTAAAATGTTATTTATAGATATATCAATTATTCCAACCAAAGGTTTTTTCATCATCTTATATTTATATTTTTTAATTTTAAGTATTTTTTTAGATCGCGAACTCCAAAGAAAAATATATTTTTATAATCTTTATTAACCAAAAAATTGGTACTACCCTGAAGTAATATTTCTTTTTTATTTAGTAATTCTTTATAGTAATTAAAATGGAATGCTGATGCTATGATGGCTCCTTCAATGTCTATATTTATAAAAAGTTTATAAACATCCTCTGAATTTCTTGTTCCCCCATGAGCTAATAATGAAATTTTACATATTTTAGATGCTTTTTCATACAAATTTAGATCGAAACCTTTACCAGTGCCCTCGTTGTTTATTGAAGTTAAAATAATTTCTCCCACTCCCATATCTTGTACTTCTTTAATCCAATCAAAAGTGTCAATATTTGTTTCGGTTCTTCCACTATCTGTGTAAACTTTGTACTTTTCTCCAACTTTTAGGGTTTCTATTATTATTGTAATTGTTGAGGATCCAAAAACTTTTACTGATTCTTTGATAAATTTTTTGTCATTTACAGCTGCAGTGTTTATTGAAACTCTATCTGCTCCATTAATCAATATTTCTTTAATATCATTAACATTTCTTATTCCGCCACCAACAGTAATTGGTACGAATATATTTTTTGAAATTTTATTGGTAAGTGAGCTTAGTTGGATTCTCTTGTATAAACTTGCAACAACATCTTGAAAAATTATTTCATCGATGTTTTCATCAAAATATTTTTTAGCAAAAAGCTCAGGATAGCCTAAGATTCTTAATCCTTCCAGATGCTTACCTTTGACTAAGAAATTGTTTTTTATATCTAGTCTAGCTATTATTCTTTTTATCAAATTTATTTATTTTTAAATTTTCAAAATATTCCCAAGGTGGATTTCTTAGTTCCCAACGATTCGACCTTTTTTCCCATATATGATCAGGTCTAAATTTATCACATAATTCATCAAATTCCTCCCTGGTCATAGAAATATATTCTAAAATTTCTTTCTCGTATTTTTTAGGAAATTCTCCATCAAATTGTTTTATTAATCCGAGTCCTTCCTTCTTTGTTAAGTGTCCATTTCTAATTTCCATTGTAGAGTCAGACATTGCTCTTCCAAATCCAAATTTAATATGAGAAGTATAATAAAAAAAACCATCAATCTTATCATCTAAGCTTGCATATTTTTGATAAGTTCCCTCAATTCTTTCAGTATTGACCTGAAAATCCGTATTTTCGACAGCATAATAAAAATTTTCTTGTGGTATCCATTTTAGATAATAACCTAGGAATTGTGTTTCAATTTTTTTTTCTTGGATTTTATTAATGTCTAAAGGAAGGTATGGCTTAAAGTCATTTATATTATAACCTTGTTCAATATGATAGGATATTGGATCACCTCCTAATTTTACATCTTCAATTTTCATAGAAGATATAGGATCTTGTGTAAACCCTGGATGAGAATCTTTAATTTTATTTGAAAATTGCTNTGTATTACCTAATTTAGTTCCATAATCGGATGGAGATTCACCATAAAAAATCAAGGGGATATTGAATAAATAAGCTATTTGAGGTGGAAAAGTTTTTTGCCCTAATATAAAAGGTTGAAATGGATGAAGAATATTAATTACCGCTCTTCTAGTTAAATATCTATGAATTTTTCCATTTGGAGTAAATAAATAATTATCAAAGCCTCCAATATTGATCCAATTTCTAAAATTTTTCCATCCAATATCGGTATACAAGTGAGGCGACCATGTAACAGTTAATGGCCTCATTCCATATTTATATTTGAGTATATGAGATTGGAACGCACTATCTTTTCCACCACTTCCTCCTATCAAACAATTGTATTGACCTTTGTAATTCTTATATCTTTCACAAAGATTTTTTAATTCTCTTTCTCTCTCTTTCCAATCTATTTTATCATCCCATTTTTCTTCGTTAACTCTGCATGCATAACAAACATTATTGCTGTCGAATTCGATTGGCATTTGAATCGTATTCTTGTCATGATTATACTCATTGGTGGAAGTTGGCTTTTGGTTAGTAACATTACATTTCACACAATATTTAACCTCTTTTGGTAATCCATACATGCCGCGATGCTTATTATTCTTTTTATTCATCTCTAATGTAAATCAATAATTATCTAATAAATGAAAGCCTTTTTTCCTAAATAATCTGCCATCGCAACTGTATTTTTTTATATATTTTATATTAATGATTTTATACTATATTGTTCAGTTATTGAACATTATATCAATACATCAATTGAACTGTAAAGAGTTATAAGTTGGTACTCCCACTTGGACTCGTACCGCGAACTTACTGATTGCAAATCTATAGTGTAAGAGCTATCTTCTCAAATTATCTGCAATATACTATAGTTATACCAAACTGACTCAACCAAAAATTTTTGCTAAAATCATTAAAGATGAGGAAAGCATTAATCCTAATAATTTTTTGATAGCCATAATACAAATTTTTATGGGTAATATAGCGAAAGGGCATTAAATGAGTAAAATTAAAGTTGGATTTATTGGCTTGGGGTTGATGGGTCTACCTATGGCAAAAAATATTTTAAAAAAAAAATATTCTTTAATAGTTTGGAACAGATCGACAAAAAATTTCAGAGAAATTAAAAAGTTGGGAGCAGAAGTATGTCAAAATTTAATTAATTTACCTAATAAATGCCAAGTTATTATAATGATGTTGTCTAATGATGATGCTTGTTTAGAAATTTCTAAAGTCCTAAATAAAAACTTAAAAAAGGACCAAATATTAATTGATATGAGTTCTACGAAGAAAAAAACTGCAATAGAAATAGAAAAAAAAGTTAAAGTTAATAAAGGATATTTTTTAGACGCACCAGTTTCTGGCGGTACGACAGGGGCACAAACTGGAAAATTGGCAATTATGGTGGGTGGTGAAAAAAAAATATTTAAAAAAATAAAAAATTTATTAAAAAGCATGGGTACACCTACTTATGTTGGAAAAACAGGATCCGGACAAGTTGCTAAACTTGCAAACCAAGCAATTGTTGGAATTACTATTGGTGCTGTGTCAGAAGCATTAATTCTTTCTGAAGCAGCAGGAGCAGATCCTAAAGCGGTTAGAGAAGCGATAAAAAAAGGATTTGCTAGTAGCCCAATATTGGAACATCATGGAAAAAGGATGCTGAAAAATAATTTTAAACCAGGAGGAAGATGTTCTACTCAACTAAAAGATATGAATAATATTGTTGAAACAGCAAAAACTTACAATGTGCATTTACCTTTGTCTGAGCAAATAGAAAAATTCTATGATCTAATGGTTAAAGAGGGCAGGTCTGATTTAGATCATAGTGCATTGTATTTATTGTTAAAGAAAATTAAAAAATATTGACCCCTCTATGGATTGATGTTTAAATATTTATTTTGTGATAAGGAAATAAAAAGATGAACATTACAAAGGAACAACGTAGTCGTTTCGATGAAGATGGGTATCTTTTTTTTCCAGGTCTTTTTTCACCAAAAGAAATTCAATATCTTGCAGCGACTGTACCTAAGCTTTATGAGCGTAACGAAGAATACAATGTCCGTGAAAAAGGAAGTAATGCTGTTCGCACTAATTTTGCAGCTCATTTATATAGCAAGCCTTTTGCAAAACTTGCTCGCCACCCGCGGATGATCAAACCGGTTGAGGATTTACTTGGTGAAAGTTTGTACATGCATCAATTCAAAATTAATGGCAAAATGGCCTTCGAGGGAGATGTGTGGCAGTGGCATCAAGATTATGGGACATGGGTGAATGATGATTTAATGCCAACAGAACGTGCAATGAATATTGCTATTTTTCTTGATGAAGTCATTGAATTTAATGGACCATTGTTACTTATTCCTGGTAGTCACAAAAAAGGAGTCATTAAAGCAAAACATGATCTTACTACTACCAGCTATCCACTTTGGACACTCGATAACAATCTTATTTCACAGTTGGTTAACCGTGCCGGTGGCAAAAATGGTGGGATCGTTAGTCCTAAGGGACCAGCCGGATCAATGATTTTATTTCATAGTTGTTTAGTTCATGCTTCTAGCATTAATCTATCTCCTTATAACCGGATCAGTGTTTATCTAAGCCTTTGTGCAGTGAGCAATCATATTCGCAGATTTAAGCGCAAAGAATATATTGCTCATCGTGATTTTACACCCATTAAATGCTTACCTGATGATTGTCTTATTAAAGAATATGATGTTGATTTGCCTTGGGAAAATGGTGTGCCAACTAGCGCTTTCCAAACTTCACTAGCAGAATTATTAAATTAGTTCAATAAATTGGCTTAGTCTAAATTATGTATCTCCATTCAAAATTAGAAGACCATAAAGGAAATATTAATATTGCCTTTATTGGTTGTGGAAAATTTATTTCAATGTTTTTGTCTCAATACAATCAACTTAAAAAGATTAAAATTGATACAATTGTTGATTTAGATATTGAGAGAGCAAAATCCAATTGTACAAAAAGTGGCCTTACAAAAGAGACTATTGAGAAAATAAATTTTACAAATTCTTTGGACGATATACTGAATAGGGACATAGAAATTTTTATTGAAGCTACTGGAAATCCAATTGCAGGTACCCGACACGCTTATAAAGTGATTCAATCCAAAAAAAATATCATCATGGTTAATGTTGAGGCCGATGTTTTATGTGGAAAGTATTTGTCAGATTTAGCAAAGGAAAATAATGTTATTTATTCCATGGCTTATGGAGATCAGCCATCTTTAATTTTAGAGCAAATTGAGTGGGCTAGATTAAATGGTTTTTTTGTAACATGTGCCGGCAAAGGAACAAAATATCATCCAAGCTTCGAGTATTCGACTCCAGAAAATGTCTGGGATAATTATGGAATGACATCCGAAGAGGCAAAAAATGCAGGCATGAATCCAAAAATGTTTAACTCATTTGTTACAGGAGACAAAAGTTCAATTGAGATGGCAGCTGTTGCTAATGCATCAGACTTAAAATGTCCTGAAAATGGTCTTACCTATCCGCCAGTTGGCGTCTATGACATTGCAAATAAATTAATCCCAAAAGATAAAGGCGGACATATTGATCATGAAGGACAAGTAGAAGTAATTTCAAGTATTGACCGAAATAAGATTCAAATTAAAAATGATTTAAGATGGGGAGTTTATATCGTTATTAAAGCTCAAAATAATTATGTAAAAAACTGCTTTAAAGAATACGGAATGGTTACAGACAATTCGGGCGAATATTCAGCAATTTGGAGACCATATCATTATGTTGGCTTAGAGCTTGCACAATCGATTTATTCAATTGCTTTAGATAATAAATCAACAGGTCATACCAAATTTTTTAACGCAGATGTTGCTTCAGTTGCTAAAAAAGATTTATCATCAGGAGAAATACTAGATGGGGAAGGTGGTTTTGCTTCAAGAGCTAGATTAGTTACTTCCAAGATTAGCATTGATAATAATTTTCTTCCACTTGGCTTGGCAGAGGGTGCAAAGACAAAAAAATCGATCAAAAAAGATGAATTTATTAAAATTGATGATGTTGAAATAAATTGGAATCAAGAAGTTTTAAAAGCAAGAGAATATCAAATAAAAACTTTAAATCAATAAAACAGACGAAACCATTGAACAGTTGTGATAAAAGTTTATCTCCTATGAATTACAAATTTAAAAAGAGTTTATTATATTTTTCAACATTATTTTTTAATGTATATTTTTTGATATTATTTCTTGCTAAAGTTAATTTTTTTTTTAAGGGTTTTTGATCTTTAAAAAAAGCAGTTATCTTATTTGCTAATATTTTATGATTTCCAACTGGAAATAAATCACCTCCTTTTCCATTTAAAATAATTTCTTTTATTCCGCCTTTACAGTTAGAACATATTACAGGTAAATTATAATTGATTGCTTCGACAACAGCGTTCGGAAAGCCCTCATGATGAGAAGCATGAATAAATAAATCTGAACTTAAATAGAATTTTTCTGGATTACTAATTCTTCCCAATAAAAAAACTCTTTTTTCAAGACCATATTTGTGTATCAGTTTTTCTAAATTACCTTTTTCCTTTCCATCTCCCAAAACCATAAAAATTATATTTTTTAACTCAATTTCATTGAAAGCTTTTATCATGGTATCTACACCTTTTACTTTATTCAGCATTCCAACAGTTATAACGGTATAGAATTTTTTTTTATTTTTTTTAACTTTTTTGTTAATTAATTTTATTAATGATGGAGGATGAATATTTATAACCTTTTTTTTACATATTTTTTGTAAATCAAGTTTTGCATTTTTTGAATTGGTTATGATTGCATCAGCTTCTTTGTAGAAAATAGATATAAGAAAATAGATAATAAAATTTTTTAAAAAAGTTCTTAAATTATAAGATCTTTTTAAATCTTCAATATCTGTCCTTTCAACCACTACAGTTTTTACATGTTTATAAGGTTTTAGAGCAATTACCGATACTATGTTGGCATAGTGGTGACCTGAAATAAAAATTGTTTTTACAGGATTTCCGAAATAAATTTTTGAGGTTATTTCTTTTATTTTAAAAATTGAAAAAATAGTTTTTTTTGTATTAAGTTCAAAGACATTTTCGCAAAAACTTTTAAGTTTTTTTTTGTAATCACATTTGCCAATTGAGATAATATTTATCTTATACTTTCTTTTGTCTAAATTTTTACAAAGTCTGTAAATGGAATTACCTGCGCCACCGTAAATGAAAGTAGGTAAAAAAAAAATTAAGTTTATTCTCATTATTTTTTAAAAGTATTATATTTTTTACTTTCTTTATTAAAAAATTGTTTATTATCAATGTTTTTAAACTTACAGAAAAAAAAACTTTTAAAGTAGCAAGATAAATGTTTTGATGAGTTAAAGATCATAAATTTTCATATTCTTATAGTAAATTTGTAAAAGTCCAAAAAAAATAAACAAAAAAGTGGGTGGCACGATTATACGCGAAGCGCTTGATGATAAATGCCAGGTGAGATCATAAGGTGTAATTAAATAAACCATAAATAATGAGAATAGATAAGCCATTACAACAGATAAACTAAAATAAAAAATTTTTTTATTTTTTGTATAACTAAAAGCTATTAAAATAAAAATTATTGAAAGAATAAACTTTGTATCTAAAATTAAAAATTTAAATATTAATTTAAATGAATTATAATCTAAAATTTTATTTATTAAAAAATTTAAGACATCATAATTTATGACATCATTTTTTACATTATAATTAATACAAGTAATTTTCCAAATTAGAAATGGAATAATTGAAAGTAATAAAAAAATTATTTTTTTATAATTTTGAAAAAAATTTTTTTTTGAAATGTTAATTATAATCATAATATTTAATAAAATTACGACCATAATTATTCCTTCATTTTTTAATAGAGAAAGAATAACAAAAAAACAGAATGCTATAAGTAAGTAATAAAATGAATTTTGTTTATTAACAAAAATATCGTATACCAAGTAGGAACTAAATGAAAAATATATGGCAACAAGTCCATCTACAAGTCCAGAGATTAAATATAAATTTAATATAAATAAGGTTAATATTAAAAATAATAAATGATATCTAACGTTAAATATTTTAATTGATAGAATTAGTGGCGGAAAAAACATTAATAAAAAAGCCAATTTTGGAAATATATTGTTCCAACCCCCAACTAGAGTTGCAAGTGATGCTGCTAATGCTGGTGCTATAACTGGATAATCATTATGACTCCATGAGGCGTATCCATCTAATTGAGCAATAATTGACTGTTCCAAAAAAATTCTTTTAGCATGAAATAACCAAATAACCCACGCATCCCAATTATAAGTTGGATTTCCAAGAGTAATTATCATTAATACAATTAGTGTTATTTTTAAATGAAAAAAATTCAGTGGCTTATAAACAAAAAAAAATAAAACTGTAAGAATATAAAGACTAAATATAAATTTAATTACATATTCATTGTAATTTATTAACATTATAAAATAATTTATTAAAATTAATAGTACCAAGATAGATACAACTATTTCTATTTTTAAAACTTTGTTGATTTGATTCAACATTTTAATAATTTGAGATATTTACCTTTATCTATTTCCTTGCATGTTTTAGGATTTTTTTCATTTTTATAGAAAAGAAAATATTTTGAATTTAAGTCAAATTTTATTGGATAATTATATGTTATTATTCTGAAATATGCGTATTGGTCAGCCTCTCCAACTTGTTTCCTTGTTTTACAGCAATAGGATTTTTTGATTATTTTTTGGCTAATATTAAATTTACTAATATTATTTTTTTTCAATAAATATTTAGATTCAATTACTTCGGAAACGTATATTGAATATATAGGTATCCAATTTTTATTAAATGAATTTTTTAAGATTTCTAAATTAAAATAACTGATATTTTTAATATAGATTAAGTTTATTACGATTAGAAAAAAAAGAAATAAATTTAATTTATTTTTAAAAATACTTTTCATTTAAGAAAATTTAATTATATAATTTTCTCATAATATATTTTGTAATTTAATATATATATAAAAATAGGTGTAATTATACCCTTAATTCTAGACTTAATAAAAAAATTTTCATAAACCATTCTATTTTCTTCTCAAATTTTGTTTGGCTATGTTATAAAGTTGAAAAGTTATAAGTTATAAATTTCAATAAAGTTATTTGAATTATTTTAAATGATAAAAAAAATTGTTATTATCGGTGCCCTTGGGTATTTAGGTACCGAGCTATGTAAGCTATATTCAGGAGAAAGTAGGTATCATAAAATAATCGCAATTGACAATCGTTTCATTTCTGAAAGTGTTAACCAATTAAGAAATTGGAATATCAATTTTTTTCAAGGTCAAATTCTTGATAAATCTTTTTTAAAAACACATCTAAAAGATACTGATATAGTCTATCATTTGGCTGGAATTACAGATGTAGCTTATGTTAAAAAAGAGTCTAGCCAAGAATTAGATAGTAAAATCAAAAAAATAGCTATTGAAGGAACCAACAATATTTTAAATACAATCCCAAATCATTGTAAGATTATATTTCCTTCTACGCATGTAATCTTTGAAGGTTTAAAAAAAACCAAAAAAAATATTAACGAAGAAGAAATGCCTTGCCCGATTCTCGCCTACTCAACGAGCAAACTACAAAATGAACTAGATATAAAAAAATCAAAAAAAAACTACATTATCCTTAGACTGGGATCTGTTTATGGTTATTCAAACGACTCCACAAGAATAAACATTATGCCAAATTTATTTCCTAAAATTTCTTCATTAAATGGAACTATTAATTTGTTTTCTGGCGGTAAACAATTAAAGAGCCTCGTCCCATTAAAGGATGTGGTGAGATGTTTTAAATTTATGGGAGAAAATAACAAAATTAATAAAGAAATATTTAATCTTACAAAAGAAAATTCCTCTGTAAAAGAAATCGCAGAAATTTGCAAAAAAATCAATCCACAAACTAAATTAAAAATAACCAAAGATGAAATTCCAAATTTAGGTTACACCCTCTCAAATAAAAAACTTTTAAGCACTGGATTCAAATTTTTATATGAATTAGAAACTTCAATTAAAGAAATGATAACTTTGTGGTCTTCAAAAAATTTTAATGAAAATTTGGAATATATTAAAAAAGGAGAGAAAGAGTTTGTTGATGAAAGGGGAAAAATTAGTAACTACGAATTACCCGAACCAATCAACTTGGTTGGCTACATTGAATCAAAGAAAGGAACTATAAGAGCAAATCATTATCATCCTGTTCAAGAACAAAAATGTATCCTTATAAAAGGACAATATATTAGCGTATATAAAGATTTATTAAGTGATAAAGCAAAAAAAATCACACATGTTGTCAATGTGGGAGATCTAATAATTACAAAACCAAATGTTGCCCATGCAATGGTTTTTACTAAGGATTCTATTTTCTTAAACCTTGTAAGAGGAGAAAGAGAACATGAAAATTATGGAATTACCCATACCATACGACATATCTTGGTTAATAACGAAGAAAAAAATATTTTAATGGATTCATACAAATTTGATTGTCGTTGTTGTGGAAGTCAAAATTTAAAAAGGGTGCTATCATTGGGCTACCAACCTTTAGCAAATAATTTACTTAAAAACAAAAACTCAAAGTGTGAGTTTTATCCATTAGAAATGAATCTTTGTAAAGAGTGTTATAATTGTCAATTATCCGTAGCAGTTAATCCGAAAAAAATGTTTTTAAATTATCTATATTTATCTTCAACATCAATATTATTTAGAGAACATTTCAAGAAAGCTGCAATGAAATATATTAATGAATTTAAACTATCTCCAAAAAAATCTTATATTATTGATGTAGGTAGTAATGATGGAATAGCATTAAAACCGTTTAAAAACCTAAAGTTTAAAAAACTACTGGGAATTGAACCGGCTAAAAATCTGGCAAAAATTGCAAATAAAGAAAAAATAAAAACTTACAACTGCTTTTTAGACAAAAATAGTCTAAGGAAAATAAAGAAAAATGCTGACTTGATTTTGGCATCAAATGTTTTTGCACATTCTGATGATCTGAAAACCATGGCTGAATGCATGCTTAAATTATTAAAAAAAAATGGAACCATAATCATAGAAGTTCAATATCTGCTTAATACTCTAAAAGATTTGACCTTCGATAACATTTATCATGAGCATTACAATTATTGGAGTTTAACTTCTCTGGTTACTTTCTTTAGCAAATTAAATGGAAAAATTTTTAGAGCTGAAAAAATTAATACTCATGGAGGATCTTTAAGAATATATGTTAAAAAAAGTAATAAAATAAAAATAGAGAAAAGTGTTAAAGATCTTTTAAAAGAAGAAGAAAATTTTGGTATTAAAGATTATAAAACTTATGAAGAATTTTCCAAAAAAATTAATCATATAAAAGACAACGTAATAAAAAATATTTCTAAAATTAAAGAGAATAATAACATTATCGGTTATGGATCACCCGCCAAGGCTACTACAGCATTAAATTTTTTTGGTATTTCTAATGAGATAGACTTTATTATTGAGGATAATAAATTAAAACACGGTAAATATTTACCCGGAGTTAATATATCTATTGTTGGAAAAGATACAATTTCCAAAAAAACTGATTGTATTTTAGTTTTAGCTTGGAATTTTTTTGACGATATAAGAAAAAATAATAAAAATCTTTGCAAGAAATTTGTTAATATTAAAGACCTAGAAAAAGATTACATAAACATTTAAAAATCAATGAATATAGATGTAATTATACCATGTTATAATGAGGAAAAGACAATTGAGACTACAATTGTTAAATCAATAGAAAATTTAGGCTCAAAGGATAATCTACTTGTCGTTGATGATGGGTCTACAGATAAATCAAACTTTTTAATAAAAAACTTAGCAAATAAGTTTGCCAATATAAATCTGATGGTACATGAAAAAAATCTTGGTAAAGGCGCAGCAATTCAAACTGCATTAAAAAAGGTTAAAAATGAAATAGTTATAATCCAAGACTCTGATATGGAATATAATCCCAGTGAATATAAAAAACTAATAAATCCTATATTAGAATTGGGAGCAGATGTAGTTTATGGATCTAGATTTCTTACTTCCGATGCACACCGTGTATTATATTTTTGGCACCAGATTGGTAATAATGCATTAACTTTTTTCTCCAATATTTTTACAAATATAAATCTTACTGATATGGAAGTTGGTTTTAAAGCGTTCAAATCTGACAAAATTTTGAAATTAAATCTTAGAGAAAAAAGATTTGGATTTGAACCAGAAGTTACAGTTAAACTTGCTAAACAAAAATGTGTATTTTATGAAGTAGGAATTTCTTATAGAGGAAGAACTTATGAGGAAGGGAAAAAAATAGGTCTTCTCGACGCTTTTGTAGCAGTTTATTGTATAATTAGGTATTCAATCTTCAATTAATTAGTCGACACTTCAAAATACAAATTAATTTTTCCTATAATTTTATTTTTGTTTCTGTTTTTCATATAATTTTTTCTTCCAACTTTCAAGTATATGCATATTGCTTATAGTGTCTTTCCAGGTCATGGCTGGAAATTCTCCCTCTTTTTTATTATCTGATATTAATTTGCTTACCACGTAAATTTGATTAGCAAAAATACTTTTTTTTGAATTGACAAATGTTTTGTAATATCTCTTGTTTATCTTTATCTCAACCAAGCTTTTTTTTTCAGGAAGCCAGGGGGTATTTATTAAGATACTTCCTTTAGTACCTTTTATTAATGTTTGGTTTTTCATGTTCAATCTAATAGCCGCTCCAATTCTAGCAGTTATTTGATTGTTAAATTCTAATGTTGCGTATGCACATTCTTCAACTCCAGTACTGCATAAAGAACCTGATACGTCCAAAAATTTTGGTTCAACTAGTTTATCTTCTCTTTTAATATTGGCTATCAAATTTGAAAAAGAAACTGGATAGCAGCCAACATCTAATATAGCACCACCACCAAGTTTTGGATTAAATAATCTTGATTGAGGGTTTATTTTATGATGAGAAAAACCAAATGTAGAATCGATTGATTTTATTTCCCCTATTTCTCCTTCACTAATCTTATTTATTACAAACTGGGTCTGTGGATGTGTACGATAAGCGATAGCTTCTAAAAAAAAAACATTCGATTTATTTAATTCTTCGAAAACTTTAACTGTGTCCGAATAATTAGTTGTAACTGGTTTTTCACATAATATATTTTTTTTTGCTTGAGCAGCTTTAATAATTATATCTGCATGGGTATTATTAAGTGTAGAGATATAGATTGAATCAATTTTACCGCAATTTAAGATTTCATCATAGGTATTAAATCTATAATTGTTTACAATATTATATTCTTCACCAAAATTTTTTAGTCGATCAATACTTTTACTTGCAATGCCTAATAAATTCGCATTTTCAGCTTCATTGATTGCACTAGCAAATCGGCTTGCCATTCTTCCAAGGCCAATTATTCCCCAATTTATCACAAGTAATATTTAAGATGGACTTTCTTATTCCTCATAATACTTAATTATCAAACCACTCCTTATAAGTCTCAAAATTATTTCTTAAATAGGAAGGTAATTCCGATATATCTAATTTTTTTTCTAAAATCGATAAGGATTTAGTGGATCTATCTTAATATTAGTAGATTTATTTTCAATTAATGATCGTATTGTTTTACCTGTCACGGCAGCTAATGAAAGTCCTAAATGTTGGTGACCAAAAGCATAGTAAACATTTTTACATTTTTGTGATTCGCCAATCACTGGTAATGAATCAGGAAGAGTCGGTCTAAATCCTATCCATTGACTCTTTACTTTTCCTAATTTCGGTAGAATGCTCCGAGCAGTTGTTTCAATCATAGTTAACATATTATTATTCATTGGCTTCTTTAAACCTGCAATTTCAACTGTGCCAGCTGCTCTGATACCATCTTCCATTGGTGTCATATAAAAACCCGTTTTGGCCCACCCTACACTGTGTGCAAGCAGGTTACTATTATTTTCAAATATAATGTGATATCCGCGTTCAGTATCAAGAGGAAAATTGTCACCAATAGTCCGTGCTAAAATATTAGACCATACTCCTGCCGCAACAACAACTTTGTCAACCTGGTGATCCCGTTCATTGCTTTTGAGAAAAAGCGAACTACCAATCCTAAAAATCGAATCAATTTTTGTTAAAACAAAATGACCTCCGCTGTTTATAAAGTTATCAAAAATTTTTTTGGTTATTTGTATAGGAGATCGTGTAAAACTTTCACCTTTAAGAGCTATTCCTTTATAATATATGGGTTCTAGAAATGGTTCCATTTTTGCAATATCCTCTTTACTGACTATATCAAAGAGAACATTATATTTTTTTCTTAAATTAAAAGCATATTGATCTTTTTCGAATAATTCTTTTGATTCATAGAGATAAATCGGTTCCTTGTGTACAATATATTTGGAAACATCTACCTCATTAAAGATTTCCTCATACGCAAATTTGGCATGAGATGAAAAAGAGCTTAGAGATTTTGCAATGTGTTCTACTCTTGCAGTAGTACAATTTCTTAAAAATCTAACCACCCACGGTAAATGTGTAAAAACATAAAACCAATCAATAACTAACGGACCATTTTTGCTGAGCAACATACTTGGCAAATTCTTCCACAACTGAGGTGAATTAGCAGTAACACACTCACGATTTGCAAAAAGTCCTGCGTTTCCAAAAGATGTTTGAGTTCCAGGTTCGTTCTGATCATACAATATTACCTCATGTCCATTCTTTCTTAAAAAATGAGCAATACAGACACCAATGATGCCTGCTCCAATGACCGCTACTTTATTCATAACCTAGATCATTTTTAATTGTTTTAGTTATTCTGAGCACTAATTTAAATAGTTTATTTTTTTTTGTCATTTGATTCTTAAAGTTACTTTGCATGTTGCAAGTAAGGAGTTAATTTGATTTCACAGAAATTAACTAGTCGTGTGATAATAAAATTAATTGTTAAATAAATTAAACCAGCCATTATAAAAATTTCAATTGGAGAGAAAGTTTTAGCTATTATTAGTCTGGCAATTCCTGTTACGTCCATTATTGTTATAGTGCTCACTAATGAAGTTGCCTTAACCATTAAAATCATTTCATTGCCATAGGCAGGCAGTGCTTGTCGAAAAGCGATGGGTAGTATTATTCTTCTATAAAGCAAAAACCCACTCATACCTGTTGATTTAGCTGATTCAATCTGTCCAAAAGGGACAGATTGAATACCGCCCCTAATGATTTCTGAACTATAGGCGCAGGTATTTAGAGTTAAGGCAAGTATAGCGCACCAGTAAGCTTCCTTAAAAAAGGACCAAACAAAACTTTCTCTGACAAATTCAAATTGTGCAATTCCATAATAGATTAAAAATATTTGAACGAGAAGAGGGGTTCCTCTGAAATAAAAAACATATGTTTTTGCAAAAAAATTTAAAAAAAGATTATTGGATAGTCTTAATAACGCCAAACCTATTGCAAAACAAAAGCCAACAAATAAAGAGATTGTAACAAGTTGAATTGTAATACTTAAACCTGCTAATAGTTTAGGAAAAGTTTCTATCATTAATTCATAATTCATAACTATGCCCTTCTCACTCCTTTATTTGCCCAGTTCTCAGCGCTATAGAAAATTGTATTAGAAGCAGTTGTTAAAATTAAGTAAAGTAATGCAGCGGTTATATAAAATGTAAACGGTGAGTATGTAGAACCAGAGGCTATATGCGCTTGTCTCATAATTTCAACTAATCCCGTAACCATTATCAGAGCTGTGTCTTTAAGCGTCAATTGCCAAACATTGCCTAACCCTGGCAGCGCGTACCGCAAAACTTGCGGGATTAGAATTCTAATAAATATAACAAACTTATTCATTCCAACTGACTTTGCTGCATCAATCTGGCCTCGTGGAACAGCTAAGAAAGCTCCCCTAATGACCTCAGTGGAATAAGCTCCTGATATAGCACCAATAGCAATGGCTCCAATAACAAAAGCATTAAGTTCTATATAGCCATGATAGCCAAATAATTTTGCTATGCTCATGACAGCATTGCTACCACCAAAAAATAATAAATAAATTACAAGCAATTCTGGAATGCCTCTTACAATAGTTGTGTATACATCTGCAATCAATCTTACATAGAATTTATTTGATAATTTTGACAGTGTACCAAAAATAGAAATGAATAAACCTATGCCCATTGCCGTAAGACTTACCATCAGAGTTACCAAAGTTGCCCTAAGCATCTCATCACCCCAACCTTTGTCTCCTAAAACTAATAATTCTAAATCCATGAGTTATACCCACAAAAAAAAAGAGCAGCCAAACGCAATGGCCGCTCTTTTTTATTGTTATTAATTATTGTAATTAACAAATAATTACATTGAAATATCTTTACCAAACCATTTACTAAAATGTTCAGCAAGCGTGCCATCGGCTCTAGCCGAATCAATAGCTTTGTTAAACATTTTTAAGAGATCAGTATCAGATTTTCGTAAACCAACTCCAACTCCTCCTCCAAATGGGCCTCCTCCAAGACCTGGTCCAATAAATACTATTTCTTTTCCTTTATCGGACTCCATGAATTTTTCCATAGAACCTTGATCAGATAATGCTGCATCAATTCTACCCACGCTTAAATCTAGTTCGAGATTTTCTTGCGTATCATATGATTTCATTGTAACCGAGTCACCCAAAACTTGTTTGACAAAATTTTCATGCGTCGTGGAACCTTGAACACCAACAGTAGCTCCTTTTAAAGTTTTCTTAAGTGAGTTAAGTAATTTCTTAGATTTACCATCTAAAGCGTCCATGTTTACCTTGCCTGAATGCCCTAGAGCTGCAAGTGAAGATGATTTTAATACTGAAAATGAAGCAGGCTCATTCGCATAACCTTGCGAAAAGTTAATTACTTGCATTCTTTCTTTGGTAATTGACATTCCAGCCATAATGGCATCATATTTTCCATTTTGCAGAGCTGGGATAATACCATCCCAATCCTGTGCAACAAGTTCACATTCTGCATTCATTCTTGCACAAAGATCACGTACTAAATCTATTTCTGCACCTTCAAGTTCTCCGGCCGCATTTGTTCCGTTCCAAGGTGGATATGCACCTTCTGTACCTATTTTAATTTTAGACCAGTCTCCAGCGTACGCAGCAGAGATAGTCATCAATAAAAAGGCAATAAGTGTTAAAAAATATTTTTTCATTATTTTATTCTATTCCTCCCCTCCATATATGTTTTTTATTAAATCAGGATATATCATAATTACATAGCGTCATACCTTATTTATATTTACAAATTTGCCGCTAAAAATCGCTTCAATCTTGCTGATTGTGGGTTGTTAAAGAATTTATCAGGCGTTTCTTCCTCCTCTATACGCCCTTGATCAAGAAAAATAACTTTAGAAGATACTCCTTTAGCAAACCCCATTTCATGAGTTACGATAATCATAGTACGACCTTCTTCTGCAAGTGCTTGCA
Organism: alpha proteobacterium SCGC AAA288-E13; assembly: GCA_000504605.1. The sequence continues at coordinate 6,676 of AZHQ01000007.1, read as the reverse complement.
TCACTTTCAAAACTTCACCAACAAGTTCAGGATCAAGTGAGGAGGTTGGTTCATCAAATAACATAATATCAGGATTCATAGCTAATGCTCGTGCAATAGCTGCTCTTTGTTGCTGACCACCAGAAAGATTAGATGGGTATTGATCTGCTTTTTCGGCTATTCCAACTTTTTCTAATAATAGATATCCATTTTTTCTAGCTACATTCTTTTTAATTTTTTGAACATGAATAGGTGCCTCTATTACATTTTGAAGGACAGTCATGTGAGACCATAAATTAAAGTCTTGAAACACCATACCTAGTTTAGATCTTATTCTGTCAACTTGATTTTGTTCAACAGGAATTAATTTGCCTTTTTTATCTTTTTTCATTTTTATCAACTCACCATTCACATATACTTCTCCTGAATCAGGAGTTTCTAAAAGATTAACGCACCTTAATAAGGTACTCTTTCCCGATCCACTCGTTCCAATAATACATAAAACATCTCCCTTTTTTGCTGTTAGCGAGAGACCTTTAATAACTTCTAAATTTCCAAAAGATTTTTTTAAATTTCTTATTTCTAACGCGTTAGTCATATTGATTTCACACAATAATAAACTATATATTACATAATTTAACAAATATAAAGTTACTTGTCCCAAACTTTGATGGTTTAGTATGACTGATTTATATAAAAAAAAATGTATTCCTTGTCGTGGTGGAGTTCCACCATTCGACATTACCGAAATACATAAATATTTGAAGAAAGTAGATGGTTGGGATGTTAAAAAAAATAAAGATGAAATTTATTTTCTTGAAAAAAATTTTATATTTAAAAACTTTTTTGAAAGTCAAAAATTTGTCAATGAAGTCGGAAATATTGCAGAAGCAGAGAGACACCATCCCGATATAATATTTGGATGGGGTTACGCTAAAATTCAGATTTTTACCCATAAAATCAAAGGACTTGTTGAAAGCGATTTCATTTTAGCAGCCAAAGTTGATAAAATTAAATTTTAATGTTTGAAATGACTTGTTCCAGTAAATACCACCATTCATCTCCTATAGAGATAAAAAAAGTTTTATAAATTTATTCATTTACTTCTCAGTATTAAACAATGAATTTAATCCAGATATTATTCCACAAATTGTGATTTATAAAAAGCTTGAAGTTAGTTAAAATTTTAGGACAGATGATGCAAAATTCCAATTACAGTCAAAACTTGGAATGAATATTTTGTCAAGCTTAGTATTTCCAAAATTATTAGAAAGAACCTTAAGCCAATTATCTACTTGTTTAGGTTTTTTATCATTGCTTCCAACCTGTGCTGTTATAACCCCACCTGGCTTTAAAATTCTTTTTAAATTGTTCATATTTTTTGCTGCTAAGTTAATGCAATATTGATCGTCATTAAGGTCAACAAAAATTTTATCATATTTTGAATCATCTATAGACTTTATGCTATTAAAAGCATCACCCCATATATTTTTCACTCTATTACTTTCTTTTACTTTTCTACCAATTTTAGAAAGGTGTTTAGTACAAACAGAAACTACTTCTGGATCTAATTCAAACCAATCAACAAAGTTAAATCCTTTAGATAAACATTCTCTTGCAACACCACCATCTCCACCTCCGATTATTGCTGCATTCGAATTATTGGAATTTAAATTCATAGCAGAACCTACAAACTGCCCACTGTAAATATGTTCATCTTTTTCAGAAACCTGTAGTTCGTTATCTATAAATAAAGATTTTCCAAATTCTTCTAATTCTAAAATTTCTATATGTTGACCAACTTTGGAAACAAAATCCTCAAGAACTGTATTAACAACATAATATTTTTTTTGGCCAGGTGTACTATAAATGTCATCATAAAGACTTACGGTGCTTCTATCAAATTTTCTAACTACTACTCTTTCGTGTTTAATTTCTTTTTTAAGTATATTTAACGCCACTGAGGGTGAAATATTTGCGCAAGTAAAAAAATCAAAACTTATTATATTTTTTTCCGGAAAGGTATGAAAGCTCATATGGCTTTCGGCCAAAAGAGCAACTAAAGTAAATCCTTGTGGTTTAAATTTGTGTTGGGAAACATTAAGTATTTCAACCTTTGCAGCTTTAGCAATTTTGTATATTATTTTTCCAAAAAACTTTGGGTTATAATTTTGTTTTATACCCAAAAAATCCAAAGCAATATGTTCACCAACTTTTATCATATAAAATTACCCTCTTTTATAACTTTATAACTTCGAATCGATTCTTATTTTTTAAAACTAATCAAATTTTTTGCTTCTTTCAAATAAAAAACTGCTATAAATATTCCTTACGGAGTAAATTTTGAAAAACGATTGGTCAAACAACGAAGCAAAAAAATTTGTAAAAAAATATAAAAAAATTGGATTTTCCAAGGATATGGCTTTGCGCGTGTATACAAGCCGTTTATTGGGCAAAAATAAAAAATTAGTGTTGCACGGTGGTGGAAATACTTCCGTAAAAACACGAATCAAAGATATAGATGGAAAAAAATACGAAGTTTTATGTGTAAAAGGTAGTGGTTGGGATATGGCAGATATAGAACCAGAAGGATTGCCTGCTGTAAAGCTAGAGCCATTATTAACTATGAAAAAGAAAAAATACCTATCTGACGAAGATATGGTTAGCTTTCAAAAAAGGAACTTAATTAATATCAAATCACCAAATCCTTCTGTTGAAACATTTTTACACGCTTTTTTACCATTTAAATATGTAGACCATACTCACTCTGATGCAATCTTAAATTTAACAAACAGACCAGGAGGATTAAATTTTTGCAAAAAAATATTTGAAAACAAAGTTAGTATAGTGCCGTACGTAATGCCTGGTTTTATGTTAGCTAAAAAAATAAACGAGATTTACTCAAAAAATCCAAACATTAACTGTTTAATACTAATGAACCATGGAATCTTTACTTTTGATAATGGTGCTAAAGAAGCATATAGCTTAATGATAAAATATGTGTCACAAGCTGAAAGAGCTATTAGAAAACTTAAAGTTAAAAAAATTAAACAAATTAAAAATTTCTCCACAAAATTTGATGTTCATGAAATTGCTCCGGTAATAAGAGGTCTTTTATCTAAGAATAAAGATCAAAAATTCATAATTAATTATAGGTTAAACAAACACTTAAAATATTTTATGAATGGTAAAGATGTAAGATCCTATTCATCAAAAGGAACTGCAACACCAGATCATGTAATTAGGGTTAAACCTTTCCCTTTAATAATAACACCAAAGAAAAATTCTTCTATTGATGAATTTAAAACAACAGCAAAAAAAGCTTTCGAAAATTATAGAAAAAAATACATCAAATATTTCAATATAAATAAGAATAAAGCTAAAGAAAAAAAAGTAATGTTGGATACTTCTCCTAGAGTTGTTTTGGTACAAAACGTTGGAATGTTTAGTGTTGGAAAGGACTTAAATTCGGCAAAAATAGCTGGAGATCTAACTGAAACAAATGCAAAAGTAATTGTTTCGGTTGAAGAAACTTCTACTTATAAATTTATTCCAGAAAAAGACCTTTTTGATGTTGAATATTGGTCTCTAGAACAAGCTAAAATTAAAAGAAAGAAAAAATTGCTTGAAGGAAATGTTGTTGTAATTACAGGAAGTACAGGGACAATAGGTTTTGAAACATATAAAATGTTTAAAAGTTATGGCGCTGAAGTTGTTCTGCTTGATTATAATTTAGATCGATTAAAAAATTTACAGTCCAAAATTAAAGAGCTTTGTATTCACTGTGATGTAAGAAATAAAAGAAGTGTTAAGAATGCTTTTAATCAGATCTGTGAAAAGTATGGGGGAATAGATATTTTAATTTCAAACGCAGGAACAGCAACTAATGGAGCCATCGGTGAAGTAGACGATAGTATATTAAGACAAAGTTTCGAAGATAATTTCTTTTCTCATCAAAATTGTGCCTCTGAAGCTGTTAAAATAATGAAGAAACAAAATATTAATGGCTGCCTACTTTTTAATATTTCTAAACAATCTGTAAATCCTGGAAAAAATTTTGGACCTTATGGATTACCGAAGTCTACTTTACTTAGTTTATGCAAACAATATGCCGTAGATTATGGATCTTATGGAATTAGATCTAATGGAGTTAATGCAGACAGAATTAGAAGTGGTTTAATGACTGACAAAATGATCAAGACTAGAGCTAAAGCAAGATCAATCAGTACTGATGCTTATATGAGAGGCAATTTATTGTTAAATGAAGTAAAAGCTGAAGATGTCGCCAAAGCATTTTTCCATTTAGCTACTTCAAAAAAAACTACTGGTGCAGTTCTAACTGTTGATGGTGGCAATATAGCAGCATCTTTAAGATAAATTTTTTTCATTTAAATAATTTTTTTAATCCTTCAGTAGATGCTTCACAAACCCCTTTTTCAGTTATTAATCCTGTTATGTATTTGGCTGGAGTAACATCAAAAGCTATGTTCATTGTTTTGCTTTTTTTGGGATAGATTAAAACTCTTTTAAGATTGTTATTTTCATCTAATCCTTCTACGTGAGATAATTCTTCTGAATTTCTTTCTTCGATTGGAATATTTTTAAAATCATTAGTTTTCCAATCTATTGTTGAGCTTGGTAAAGCTACATAAAAAGGAACATTATTATCTTTAGCAGCCAAAGCTTTTAAATAAGTTCCAATTTTATTAGCAACATCTCCTGTTGCAATTGTTCTATCAGTCCCAACGATGCACATATCAACTTCACCTCTTTGCATTAATATTCCACCAGCATTGTCAGCTATAATTGTATTAGGTACTCCTTCTTCATTTAATTCATAAGATGTAAGAGATGCACCTTGATTTCTTGGTCTTGTTTCATCAACCCAAACATGAACTTTAATTCCTTTTTTATGTGCATGGTAAATTGGAGAAGTTGCAGTACCCCAGTCAATTGTTGCAAGCCAACCTGCATTGCAATGAGTTAAAATATTTACTGTATTTTTCTTTTTATTATAAATTTCTTCAATAATTTTTAATCCATTAAGTCCAATATTTTCACAGAATTTAATGTCCTCTTCGCAAATTAATTTTGCTTCTTCTAAAGCGATTTTTAAAACTTCATTATTATTTACACCTGATAATTTTTTTAGCATTCTATTCACTGCCCATTTTAAATTTATTGCAGTGGGTCTAGATTTAATTAAATTTTCACAGCTTGTTTTAATAAATTTAGGATCATTATTTTCCATAATGGCTAAAACTATTCCATAAGCAGCTGTAGCTCCTATAAGGGGTGCTCCCCTTACCTCCATGATTTTGATAGCGTTTATAGTGTCTTTAAGTGTTTTAAGGTTTTTTACTTCAAATTTATGAGGAAGTTTAGTTTGGTCAATAATTTTTACTACTTGATCTTTTTCATCAAACCAAATTGTTCTAAATGTTTTTCCATTTATACGCATTATTTTTTAAAAAGTACTCTTCCAGCTATATTTTTTAATTTGTTTTTAGTTTTTTTTGTCATTAATTTTGGATTAGTAATAATAGCAGTATCCAAACAATTGTTAGCAGGATCATTCTTTTTAATTTTGCTTTCAAAATTCTCTATGATTATCTTAATCATATTTTTTGCCTTTTCTGCATTGTCCATTAAGGTCTTAATTATCATTTGAACTTCAACATTTTCATGGTCTGGATGCCAACAATCAAAATCTGTTACCATAGCCACAGTCGTGTATCTAATTTCTGCTTCTCTTGCCAATTTAGCTTCAGGCATGTTTGTCATGCCTATTACATCTGCTTTCCAGCTCCTATATAAATTGGATTCTGCTAGACTAGAAAATTGTGGACCTTCCATTACTATATATGTGCCACCTCTTTGATATTTGATTTTTAGTTGTTTTAGAGCATGCTCGCATGTGTCTGCTAAGCCAGAGCTAGTCGGATGAGCCATAGAAACATGAGCAACTATTTCTTCATCAAAAAATGTTTTTGCTCTTGAAAATGTTCTATCGATAAACTGATCTATCAAAACAAAAGTACCTGGATCTAAATTTTCTTTAAGTGAACCTACAGCAGAAACCGAAACAATATCTGTAACGCCCAATTGTTTTAATGCATCAATATTGGCTCTAAAATTAATATTTGTTGGCGAAATTTTATGACCTCTTCCGTGTCTTGGTAAAAAACATACATCCTTTTCTTTGTAACTAAAATTCAATATTTCATCAGAGGGATTTCCCCATGGAGTTTTAACTTTTTTCCATTTAAAATTCTTTAATCCTTCAATTTCATAAAGACCGCTACCACCAATTATAGCTAATTTTGAATTTGTCATTTTAATAATTAATTATTATGATGTTTCTTTTTTAATTTGAATAAAAAAAATGGATTTAAAAAAATATATTAGGTCGATTCCGGATTATCCCAAAAAAGGTATATTATTTAGGGATATTACAACCTTAATTAAAGACGAAAATGCATTTAAAAGTTGCATTGATAAAATTGCAGAAATTTCAAAAAAAGTTAGTTTTGATAAAATTGGTGCAATTGAATCAAGAGGATTCATTTTTTCATCTCCTCTTTCCTATATTGTAAATAAACCTATCGTGCTATTAAGAAAAGAAAATAAACTGCCATCAAATAAATATTCTGTGGATTTTAAATTAGAATATGGAATTTCCAAGCTTGAGGTTCAT
>AZHQ01000006.1 GCA_000504605.1 alpha proteobacterium SCGC AAA288-E13 | reverse complement strand
CTCCCCGCTAATTGTAGATAAACTTTCTTTACAATAATTTAATAGCGCATTAACCAAGGTATTTTCTACATTGCCTGCACCAGGATGTACTACAAGACCAGCTGGTTTATTTACTATCATTATATCACTGTCTTCAAAGAGAATTTCTAAATCATAATCATATGGCTTGATATTGGTTTTTTTTTGGTGGAGGAATTTCAATTGTAACATTATTTTTTAAATTAATTTTTTTTGAAGGTTCATAAATAATTTTATCGTTAATTTTTACGAAACCATCAAGAATTAAATTCTTTATTCTAGTTCGGCTAATATCAGTTATTTTAAAACTAACAAAAGTATCCAAACGCTTAGTTAAATTTTGATCATTTACAAATAACTTAACGATTTTTTTCATTTTTAATTTATAATACCTCACTTACTGAAAAAAAATTTTAAAAATTAATAATACTTTAATATCACATTATCCTTGATATAATAGATTTGTGGGCTGCTAGCTTCAATTGGATAGAGCGCTCGGCTTCGGACCGAGAGGTTGTGGGTTCGAGTCCCTCGTGGCCCACCATAAAAAAGAAATTATGAAAAATGACGACGTGGTAATTACAAGTGCTTTTAGAACAGCAATTGGTTCATTAAATGGATCGCTTTCTTCAAAAAAAGCACCAGAACTTGGTTCTGCTGTAATAAAAAAATGTGTTGAGAATTCTGTACTCAAAAAAGAAGAAGTTGACATGGTATATATGGGCCAGGTTTTGACTGCCGGAGTAGGACAAAATCCAGCTAGACAAGCAGCTATTCTCGCAGAGCTTTCGAATGAAACGTCTAATACAACAGTAAATCAAGTTTGTGGCTCAGGGCTTGCATCTGTTGCTCTCGCATATAACTCTATTAAATCTGGAGATGGCAAAATAATGATTGCTGGAGGCCAGGAAAGTATGACTAATGCTCCACATTATATAAACTTTCGAAAAGGTAAAAAAATGAGCAAGGCTAAAATGCAAGATTCAATGATCATTGATGGATTTGGTGATCCTTCAAATTATGCAGAAAAGATTTTTAATATTAAAGTGGGTGAAGGTTTGCCATCTTATATCTTAAATCTCAAAATGACAGATATTGTCCTAAAAAAAATACTAAATATTTTATATAAAATTAACAAAGAAGATAAAATGTTAATCTTAAGTTCAGACCATGGGTATAGATTAAAAGATCAAATCGATGCCCAACGAGTATTATTTATTGCAAAAATTTTAAGCGAAAATAACAAAATAGAAATTTCTGAACCAGATAGCGCAATTTACATTCAAGAATTAATCTATAAATATTTACTAAAAGAAATTTCTACATATTCAGACATAAAAAAATTTTTTGAAGAAAAACCTTTTCATAAAACTTATATTTCTCAATAATAATTTTAAACAGAAAACTTTAGCCTAGAAGCTCTGATAGTTTTTCACTTTTTATTTTTTTTACAAAAGATCTAATAAGATAATTACACCCGCTATAATAATAAAAAGATAACGTAAGAAATCCAACATTTTTTCTATATCTGTATTTATGGTTTTTGGCTTTTTATGTTTTTTTAGATGATGACTCATAAATTAAATTCCCTTTTGAATAGCAGAATAAATAGTTTTTTTATCAGTTTGGCCAATAATACGAGCAACCTCGTCATTCCCTTTATAAACCACAATAGTTGCCCAGAAATCTATACTTAGATTTTTGGCTATATCTTTATTTTTACTTTGCTCATAGCTCAAAAAAATAATGTCTTTAAATTTTTTCTCTGCTTGATCTAAAATTTTAGTTTGTTTGCTACAAGTGCCACACCAAACTTCGTAGGAATTGACAACTACTGTTTTTCCAGAAGCTTTTGCACTTTCGAAAACTTCTTCTGAAAAATTAGTCTTCTTTTCAACTGCATTTGCTGATAAACAAAAAAATAAAAATAAAGTGATAAATATTTTTTTCATAATTTTTTATAATATATTTTTTATACTATTTAGTATGAAAAATAGTACGGACATGCCACTATTTCATATATATTCAAGGCAATAATGTGATATAGAGAAAAAATGAATTCCCAATATATAAACAGAATTATAAGAGCTTGTAAATTAGATGTCAGTCTTTACGAAGAAGTGGAGGCTGATAAGTCAGCAACATTTCAAGCAGCGGGAGTTGTAGTACTTTCAAGTTTGGCGGCAGGAATAGGAACTTTATCACTTAAAGATTCTAATTTTTTGATGGCTCCTTTATTATCATTGGCCAGTTGGTATATTTGGGCTTACTTAATTTATTTTATTGGCACTAAATTTTTTCCAGAACCTACAACCGAAGCTGATCACGGCCAGTTATTAAGAACGCTTGGTTTTTCTAGCGCTCCAGGTTTAATTCGAGTTTTTGGTTTTATTCCTGATTTGATGAGTATAACTTTTATTGCTGCAGCGATATGGATGCTGGTTGCGATGGTTATTGCTGTAAGACAAGCCCTAGATTATAAAAGCACCTGGAGAGCAGTTGGAGTTGTTGTGTCTGCCTTTTTAATTCAATCTATTATTTTGTTTATGATACTGAAGCTATTTCATATATCTTCATAGCAATAATATGTTATAGAAATCTATGAATGGTAAATTTTTCATTTTCCAATAGTAAAATATTCAATATATTTTTCATCAACTGTTTTAAAATCCACCACACGATATGGATCGATTAAAATAATTTTTTTCTTTTTTATTTTTAACATTCTACCAATTTTTTTAAATTCAGCCCATGGAGTCATTAATATAATTACATTTGCTCTTTTTATTAAGAAACTAGCATTATTAACTTGAAAACAATTTTTAGGTTTATTTTTTAGTTTTACTTTAGGATCATAAACAATAATCTTATTATTTTTTAGCTGTTTTAATAGCTGAAGGGCTGGAGAATTCTTAATTGAATTTGTATTTTCTTTATATGCTAGGCCCAAAATACCAATATTTAAATTATTTTTTTTAGATAAAATATTTTTTTTTTTTAGAATTCGATAAACCCAAGTTTTCATATATTTAGAGTTTGTTTGGAAAGCTTTTATAATAGAAAGTGGTACTTGACTTTTTTTTAAAATTTTTTGAATTGAATAAATATCTCTTTCAAGATTTCCTCCCGAAATACCTAGTCCTGGTTTTATATATGCTTTATTACCAATTCTTTTATCTAAATATAAAGCAGGCATAATTTCATACCAATCTGCTGAGATTTTCTCACATGCTTGTGCCAACACATTGGAAGTAATTATTGAAGAAGCAAGCAAAATATTTATGGATATTTTTGTGAGTTCTGCACTCTCATATTTCATCTTAATTATGGGGCAGTTAAATTTTTTCAAATAATATAAAAAATTTGATTTAATTTTAAACTCTGGTCTCTTGCATCCAATTATAAATCTTTCAGGTTTTAAAGCTCTTTCAAAAGCACTTCCAAAAATCAATGTCTCTACTTGATAATATAATCTTGTATGATCAAAATTTAACATTCTAGTAAAGCCTGGTTTAACCTGTGATAAAATTACTAGTAATGAATTTTTATTTAATAACATAGATGTATCTCTAATTAATTTTTTTAAACTAATAATATTACTTTTCCCTTTACTGTTTGTTGAAATATCTTGGGAAATAAAAACAATATTACAATTTTTTAAAATATTAAAATCTGAAGTAAAAATAATATTTTTCTTATTTTTAATAATTATTTCTTTTAAGTTTGACTCTTCATATCCAATATCGAATTTATTAAGTTTATTAATTTTATTTTGATTAAAATCGAAACCTATAACTTTAAAACCTTTTTCAGATGAAGCTGCCAAATAATTCAATCCTAGATGTGACATACCTACAAAAGCAATATTTAATTTTTTTTCCATTAAGTTATAGATTTGTTTAATCTATGAAAACAATTGTTTATTATAATATCTCTTTTAGCTTTTGGATAAGTTTTTAACAAATTATATTCGGACATATATATTAATTAATATTTTATATTCTTTTAATGATTTTTTTATTCTAATTTTAATGGAAGACATTTTTATATCTTTAAAATAATGTTTTAACAATGATACATCAAATGGTTGATAGCTATTATGCGGCATTGGTCCTATTCACTTAATTTTAACTAATTTTGATTTACTTTTAGAAGAATTAATCACTAATTTTGCTAAATTCTTAAAGGAACAAATTTTATCTGAAGCTAAATTAATTATTCCTAAGCCTTTCTTTTCAATACACTTAATAATAATTTTAATTAAATCTTCAATCCATTGAGATTCTTCTGAGATGGCAGTATCTTGATTGTATAATTGGTAATCTTCTAATGCTAAATCTGCAGCATCTTGTTCGCTCATAGCATCAACATTGATTGTGTGTATCTTTTCTACTATTAATTTTATATCATAGGTTTTAATCTACTCATCAATATAATTCTCCTTGCCGTAGCTGCGAGCGAACACTTTAAAGTTTAATTTCTTGATAAATTAATATAAATAACTAAATTAATTTACCATGCCCTCATAGCTCAATTGGTAGAGCAACTGATTTGTAATCAGTAGGTTCGCGGTTCGAGTCCGTGTGAGGGCACCAATTCCTTGGTAAAATCAAAATAGGTTTCAATCAAAATTAGAATTAAATACGTTTAGAGACATTGAGTGTGTACAGAGTGTGTACGGATTGTGTACCAGTCAGTAGATCCCTAAAAGTTTTTTCATTATAGTTTAACCAATTTATTCTCAAAATTTTCTACAAAATAATTTTTTCCTCTTTTTATAATTTTATGATTTTCATTTATGAGTTTCTTCTTTTGATAAGGAATACCACCTGGATACTTTAAGTTTATCTTACCATCTGATTTTAATGTTCTCCAATATGGGGTGATATTTTTTTTTCCATCTTGAGCATCTTCTTTAGCTGTACCTGCTGCTATCCATGAAAAAATGCCTGTAACTATGGGGCAAGCAGTTGTAGTTTTGTATTTTTTGGCAAGCTTTTTTCTTATTTCATTAATAGTTGTTAATTTTCCTTTCGGTACTTTTTTCATTAAGGCGTTCACCTCTAAAGGAGAAGGCATTACAAACTTTCCCCTACCCCAGGATTTATTCAAATATTTTGGTATAGTTTTTATTTTTGGAAAATCTGTTTTTTTAAATAATTTTTCTCTAAATTTATTATTTTTTTTTACCACAACTAACCCAGAACCAAGATCCCTAGAAGCTTTTTCATAAATATTTTTTAATTTTTTTTATAGTCTTTCTAAAATTAAACTCGCGTCCATATACGTGGGTACAAATTCGTACCAAGACGGTCACCAGGCTTCAGGTCTTTTTCTATCATGTCGGCGCTGTGGTCCGGATCCATCCCACAATCGCGAAATTTAATACGCACATCATCACCCACCCACTTGGTGGTAAAAACTCGTAACTCACAGTCATCATCTAGTTTTCCCGAACCACCATGCATTGTACGGCCATTGAATGCAATGCAATCACCTGGTTGCATGTCCCAACTCACAACACCGAAGCGTTTAGGGTCTGCGTTGATGTCTGGAAATTCTTGCTCAGCGATGTCAGAAAAATCAACTTGATCAACATTTTTTTTTCTTACAGGATTGAGATCACCGAAATTGTACTGTTTAAAAACAGTCTTTAGACGATGCGAACCTGGTACAAAGGATAGCGCATTCTTTCGTTTAACAGGTCCTAAAGGCATCCAGATTGAGCAAGCGTCATACCCTTCTACTGACCAATAGGGTTCATCCTGATGCCATGGGGTCTCAAACTGAGTACCAGTAGATCGCACAAATACTGAATCAAAAAAAAAATTGATAGTTGTTGATCTCATCAACTGGCCGCAGATCTGAGCAGCAGGTGAATTAAAAATGAACTTTCTGTACTCCTCAATACCTTTCCAAGCCGTGTGGTCATAAAACATAGAGCGTCCTGAAGTATCCTTATACCATATACGCGAACGTCTTGTGGGTGTTTCAATATTAGCATCAAGTCCCTTATTTAAAAGCTCAATCCAGTCCTTATCAAACATCCCCGGTAGGAGCAGAACGCCGTCACGATGATAAGTTTCAACTTCGTCGGGGGTGATGGTTCCCAATAAGCCAGTGTTCATATTATTTTATTTTTCAATACTAATCTTAAGGTTAACCCAGAACCAAGATCCCTAAAAGTTTTTTCATTCAAAAGATGTTAGCACTGTGTTCATAGTGTGTATAGATTAGAAATTATTTTTAGATAACGTTGATAGCAAATGTTTATTTAAACTTTAGCAACTGATTTGTAATCAGTAGGTTCGCGGTTCGAGTCCGTGTGGGGGGTACCACTAATACTAGTGTTTATTTACTTTTCTAAAAATTAGCTTTCAAAAAACAGAAGAACATACAAAACATATTCATTGAACTGACTGTAGTCAGTGAAGAATGCTTGCGGCGCGAACTTTTACTGTTAATTAGAACAAAATTAGAAACGCACACAAAGATAGTTTTAAAAAACTTTTTTTACAATTTCTTTTGAACTTCCATGAAGACACCTCTCTAGATTGTCAATGCCATAATCAATGGTCTCGTATGGCTTTCTGGCAAAAAGAAAATATAGTACCAGAGGAAAACTTTTCCAGAATTAGAGGTCTAAAACGAAGGCTTAATTATGTTAATCATATTGTGGTATAAGTCATAAAAAACTTGTATACCGTTAAATATATTGATGAGTAAAGATTTAATTTCAAGATTAAACGAAGGTCCAGTTCTTTGTGCAGAAGGTTATCTTTTTGCAATGGAGAGAAGAGGATATCTTCAGGCAGGTGCTTTTGTCCCTGAAGTTGTTTTAGAACATCCTGAAGTAGTGACACAATTGCATAGAGAATTTATCAGAGGTGGAAGTGATGTTGTTCAAGCATTTACATATTATGGTCATAGAGAAAAATTGAGATTAATTGGTAAAGAAAAACTTCTTGAACCGCTTCAAAAAAATGCTCTTAAAATAGCCCAAGATGCTGCAAATGAATTTCCAGATCTTGATCTTATGGTTTGCGGCGATGTTGCAAATACTAACATTTACGATCCTGACGACAAACAAAGTCATGTTGAATGCCAAAAAATGTATGAAGAACAAGTTCAGTGGGCAAAAGAAGCTAGTGTAGATTTTATTGTTGCAGAAACAATATCTTGGCTAGAGGAAATGAAAATTGCACTTAAAACTATAAAAGATGCAGGTCTAATTGCTGTCTGTAATTTTTCTATAAAAAGTAAAGACAAAACTAGAGATGGCTATACACCAGGAGATGCATGTAAAATTTTAGAGGATAATGGTGCTGATGTTGTTGGATTAAATTGTTTTAGAGGACCCAAAATGACTATGAAACTTTTGCCTGAGATTAGAAAAAAAGTTTCTTGTCATGTTGCTGCATTACCTGTTCCATATAGAACGACTGAGAAGCATCCTGGTTATCTAAATCAAATTGATCCAGGTTGTGATTGCATACCAGGTGGCTTAGTATACCCTACAGCTTTAGATAATTTATATTGCAACAGATATGAGATGGCAGAATTTGCTAAAGAATGTGTATCTAAAAAAATAAACTTTATTGGAATTTGTTGTGGTGCTGAGGCTCATCATGTACGTGAAATGGCGGTTGCTCTCGGTAGAAAACCAATTTCTTATAAATATTATCCTGATATGTCAAAACACTATGCTCATGGTACTGATAAAACATTGAAAAAGTTAAATACAGATGTTGCCAAAGAACTATAATGGCAGAATAAGTTGTGTTAGCAATTAGTTAAAGAAATAATCTGGTCACTCTATCATCACAATCCTCATATAATTTTTGCTGTAGAATTTTAAGTGATCAAACATGACCAATACATGACCATAAGGAGGATAAATTTTATTAAGATATTAATTTTTTTTTCTGATTCCATTCAGTAATTCTTTAACTTTTTCAAAAAGATGAACCATTTTTTTTACATTTAATCGTTTTGTATTTACATTCCTTGGGCTAGGATGGTAACAACCCACTAATATTTTTTTATCTGGTAAGATATATTGTGCGCCATGAAAAAAAACATAATATTTATTTTTAAATGAATAATTCTCTTTATAAAATTTTAAACAAGCGTCAAAAGCAATCTTCCCTAATGCAACAATGATTCTTATATTGCCAAGAAGACTAATTTCTTCTTTAAAAAAATTAAAACAGTTTTTAAGTTCTTGGGTGGTAGGTTTATCTTGAGGCGGAGCACATTTTAGCGCTGGAGTTAAATAAATATTATAAAGTATAAGACCATCATGTTTGTATTCCGATGTGGGTTGATTAGATAATTTGGATTTAAATAAGCATCGAAATAAAAATTCTGCTGATTTATCTCCAGTAAAGACACGACCTGTACGATTTCCACCATGTGCTGCTGGCGCTAAACCAACTAATAGTAATTGTGCTTTGGAATCGCCATAACCAGGAATTGGTTTTCCCCAATAGGTTTCATGAATAAATTGTTTTCTTTTTTCTATGGCAATTTTCTTTCTAAATTTTACAAGTCGGTCGCACTTAGTACACTTGATTATTTTATGATTTAAAATATTTAGTGAATTATTCATAATAAATTTTCCCTAATTAGGTCTAGTTTTTAAATGATATTGCAAACCATCAAATTTAGTGAAAAGAGAATTAATAAGTGGATGTTGTATTGCTTTAGGATGTTCTTCTAGATTAAGATTTTGTTCAGCAACATATGTTGAATGTTCAGCTGCATGTACTAAAACGTGATACCAAGGTTTATTTTTCGGAGGGCGTGATCTAGCTACTTGTTCATACCACTCCCCTGAACCTTGAAAAACGGGATCAATATCAAACACCACTCCTGTATAATCAAAAAGCCTGTGATAAATTATTTGGCCTATTTTAAATTTTGCTTTGTTAGACATTGTATGCTTATGCTATTTCTAGAATATTAAACAATTACACGTTTGAATTAATTCTATATTCTGGTTATGAAAATAAATTAGTCCCATCTTTTTTTTTAAATTTTCTAGTTCTCAGACGAATTGGCAGATAAATTCCTTTAACAAAAATTTTAAATTAGAAACTCTTATAGAAATCATTTTTTCATTTATTTTTTTCGTTTAATTAATTTATCTTTTTTAAAGATGCCCTTAACAATTTTGCCATCAGCAAATATGTATGTTCCGCGTCCGTGTTTTTTATCATCTTTAAATTCTCCAACGTATTTATCTCCATCAGAAGAAGTGATTGCTCCTAGTCCGTGCCGTTTACCGTCTTTCCATTTTCCAACGTATTTCGCACCATTTGCCCATAAATAAGTTCCTTGTCCATGTTTTTTATCATCTTTAATTTCTCCAACGTATTTATTTCCATTGGCGTATATGTTGGTTCCTTGCCCATTTCGTTTACTATCTTTAAATTGACCTACAAATTTGTTTCCGTTGGGATATATGATAGATCCTTGTCCGTTCGGAAGTCCATATTTAAATTTCCCAATATATATTATTCCATTTGAAAAAGTCATGGTTCCTTGTCCGTTCGGTTTATTATATTTTAATTCTCCAACGTATTTTAGTCCTTCGGAATAAGTTAAAGTTCCTTGCCCGTGAAATTTTCCATTTCTATATTCACCCTCATATAGAATTTTTTTGCTTTTATATTCGTCCTTATATAAAAGATCATATGCAATGTTTTTTTTTTCGGTTCCAAAACAATTTGTCCATTTGAAAGTATCAGTTCCCTTACAGTTAGGTAACAAACTTTCTGCTAAAGCAATATTGCAAAAAACAATACCCGTAACCAAAATTATTGAAATTCGGTTCATATCACATTAATCCTACACCAGATTTCTTAAAGAATCAGTTTATAAAATTAAATGAAATTTAAGCGCAAATAGTGATTGTTTTAAAAGTTGCGTTCAATGCACATAGCTATACCCATTCCACCACCTATACACAGGGTAGCGAGTCCTCTTCTAACTTTTCGTTTCTGCATTTCATGTATCAGAGTTACCAGTATTCTGGCTCCCGAAGCTCCTATGGGATGCCCTAGCGCGATCGCTCCACCATTTACATTGACTTTATCTATTGCCCAACCTATTTCTTTATTTACTACAATAGCTTGAGCTGCAAACGCTTCATTAGCTTCTATTAAATCTAATTCATTTTCGTTCCAACCTGCCTTTTTTAGAGCACGTTTAGTTGCTGGAATAGGCCCAGTTCCCATAATTGAGGGATCAACCCCACATTGTGCCCAGGAAATAATTTTGGCTAAAGGTTCAATATTTTTTTTATTGGCCATCTCGCCTGTCATTAAACATACTGCTGCCGCTCCATCATTGACACCAGATGAATTTCCCGCAGTAACGGTACCAGCTTTTTTAAATACTGGTTTTAATCTTGCTAATTTTTCAACTGTTGATTCTTCTCTTGGATATTCATCTTTATCGAACATAATCTCTTTCTTTTTAACTTTTATCTTTAAAGGAATAATTTCATTCACAAATTTTTGTGCTTTTATTGCTTCGATAGCTTTTCTCTGAGAACTAAACGCAAATTCATCTTGTTCTTCTCTTTGGATTTGAAATTTTTCAGCAACATTTTCTGCAGTCATCCCCATATGATATTGATTGTAGACATCCCATAATCCATCAATGATCATTGAATCTTGCATTTTAGCCTTGCTCATTTTTTTACCTTTTCGAAAGTTTATATAATGTGGAGCATTAGTCATACTTTCCTGGCCTCCAGCAATCATTATTTTGCCATCTCCAGATTTAATAGAGTTATATGCGAGAGCAACAGATGCAAGCCCTGAGCCACAAACTTGATTTACTGTTGTATTAGACGTTTCATTCGAAAGCTCTGCGAGAATAGCTGCTTGTCTAGCTGGATTTTGTCCTACTCCGGCAGTCAAAACCTGGCCCATATATACCATGTCAACTTCTTCTTTTTTGAGTACAGAATTCTCAACACATTTTTTTATTACAGCAGAACCAAGTTCTGGTGCTTTTTTTGAAGAAAGCGATCCATTTAATGAACCAATTGCTGTTCTAAAAGCACTTGTAATTACCACGTCGTCATTTTTCATAATTTCTTTTTTATGGTGGGCCACGAGGGACTCGAACCCACAACCTCTCGGTCCGAAGCCGAGCGCTCTATCCAATTGAAGCTAGCAGCCCACAAATCTATTATATCAAGGATAATGTGATATTAAAGTATTATTAATTTTTAAAATTTTTTTTCAGTAAGTGAGGTATTATAAATTAAAAATGAAAAAAATCGTTAAGTTATTTGTAAATGATCAAAATTTAACTAAGCGTTTGGATACTTTTGTTAGTTTTAAAATAACTGATATTAGCCGAACTAGAATAAAGAATTTAATTCTTGATGGTTTCGTAAAAATTAACGATAAAATTATTTATGAACCTTCAAAAAAAATTAATTTAAAAAATAATGTTACAATTGAAATTCCTCCACCAAAAAAAACCAATATCAAGCCATATGATTATGATTTAGAAATTCTCTTTGAAGACAGTGATATAATGATAGTAAATAAACCAGCTGGTCTTGTAGTACATCCTGGTGCAGGCAATGTAGAAAATACCTTGGTTAATGCGCTATTAAATTATTGTAAAGAAAGTTTATCTACAATTAGCGGGGAGTTGAGACCAGGTATTGTTCATAGGTTAGACAAAAATACTAGCGGACTCCTAGTGGTTGCAAAAAATGACAAAGCTCATATTAATCTTTCAAAACAATTTAATGACCATACAATAAATAGAAAATATGAAGCTTTGGTATGGGGAATATTAAGACCATCAAAAGGAACGATTAGAAGTTATATTGCTCGAAGCAATAAAAATAGACAACTAATGGAAGTAAGTTATACAAAAGGAAAATCAGCTGTAACAAATTATAAAACTCTAAAAATTTTTCAAAATAATAAAATCCCAACCTTAAGTTTAATAGAGTGTAAATTGGAAACTGGAAGAACTCACCAAATTAGAGTTCACATGTTACATAAAGGTAACCCAGTAATTGGTGATAAATCGTATCAAAAAAAAAATAAAAAATTTAAAAAAATAGATATAGAATTGAATTCAATGATAAAAAATATAGGTAGACAATTTTTGCACGCAAAGTCCCTTGGATTTATCCATCCATCAAACAATAAGAAAGTTCATTTTGAGGTTACATTACCGAAAGATTTATTAAAATTAGTTAAAAAACTAAGTAATCTCAGCAAATAATACGCCTTGTTTTTGACAAAAAATTTATTAAATAGTACTTAGTTTAATTATGACTTCTAGATCTGCGACCTATAACCTGCCAAGCTTATCCGATGAACGAGGCTTATCTAATTATCTTCTTCAAATTAAAAAATTTCCAATGCTTGGTGCTGAGGAAGAATATATTTTAGCAAAAAGCTGGAGAGACAGAGGTGATTTAAAATCAGCAGAAAAACTTGTGACTAGTCACTTAAGGCTAGTTGCAAAAATTGCTATGGGATATCGAGGTTATGGTTTGCCGGTAGGTGAATTGGTATCAGAAGGAAATATTGGATTAATGCGCGCGGTAAAAAAATTCAATCCAGAAAAAGGATTTAGACTTGCAACTTATGCTATGTGGTGGATCAAAGCATCTATGCAAGAATATATTTTAAGAACTTGGAGTTTAGTTAAAATAGGTACAACTTCTGCTCAAAAAAAACTTTTTTTTAATTTAAAGAAATTGAAAAATCAAATAGCCCCAAAGTCTGAAGGTGATCTAAAAAAAGAGCATGTAGATGAAATTGCCGATCGTTTAGATGTTAGTGGAGAGGAAGTGGTATCTATGAACAGAAGACTTTTTGGCCAAGAAAAATCACTAAATGATTTAGTCGGGAAAGATGGAGATGAATGGCAAGATTGGTTAGCCGACAAATCCATGGATCAAGAATTGAAAGTTGCTCAAAATCAAGAATTTAAACAAAGACAAAATTTATTCGAAGAATCATTGCATATTTTAAATGATAGGGAAAAAGAAATTCTTTATGCGAGAAGGCTTAACGATAAACCGATTACTTTAGATGAATTAAGTAAGAAATACAAAATCAGCAGAGAAAGAATCAGACAAATAGAAAATAAAGCTTTTGAAAAACTTCAAAAGTGTATGTTGAATACTGCTAAATCAAAAAATTTGCTTCCAGCTAATTAGTTCTTAAAAGGATCTTCAATTAAAATTGAATCTTCTCTACTTGGGCTTGTAGAAATACTAGATATTTTAACATCACAAAAATCTTTAATAAACAAAATATATTTTTGAGCATTTAAGGGAAGATCATCCCACTTCTTTATACCCTTTGTATTTTTTAACCAACCTTCCATTCGTTTATAAATTGGTTTTACTTTAATCTGATCTTGTAATCCGCTTGGAAAATAATCAATTTCTTCTCCATTGAGTTCGTAAGCGATACAAATATACAGCTCTTTAAATTCATCTAAGACATCTATCTTTGTTAAAGCTATTCCATTAATTCCAGATATAATACAAGATTGCTTAACTAGTACGGCGTCTAACCAACCACATCTTCTTTTTCTATTAGTAACTGTTCCAAATTCTTTTCCTCTTTCGCCTATTTTCTTTCCTATTTCATTTTTTAATTCTGTTGGAAATGGGCCTTCACCCACTCTGGTAGTGTATGCTTTAACAATCCCAAGAATATAGTTAATAGTGTTGGGGCCGCATCCAGAACCAACTAATGATGCACCTCCAACTGTATTTGATGAAGTTACGTAAGGATATGTACCATGATCAACGTCCAATAAAATACCTTGAGCTCCTTCAAAAAGTATAGTTTTATTTTTTTTTTTTAATTCTGCTATTTTTTTCCATACTGGTTTGGAAAATTTCAAAATTGTAGATGAAATTTTAATGAGTTCTTTCATTAAAGCATCTTTGTCTACCGTCTTTTTTCCTAGCCCTTTTCTTATTAAATTATGATGAAGCAAAATAGTATCAATTTTATTTGACAAATTTTTCTCATTAGCTAAATCAATAACTCTAATTGCTCTTCTTCCAACTTTATCTTCATAGGCTGGTCCTATTCCTCTTCTTGTGGTGCCTATCTTTTCTGTATCTTTTGAGTCTTCTCTTATTTCGTCTAACTCTTTATGAAAAGGTAATATTAATGTGGCATTATCTGCAATAAATAAATTTTCATCATTAATTTTTATTCCTAAATTTTCTATTTGCTCAATTTCATCTAACAAGGCCCAAGGATCTATAACTACACCATTACCTATAATTGAGACTTTATTTTTTCTTATTATGCCCGATGGTAATAGTTTTAATTTATAAGTGATATTGTTAACTACTAGAGTGTGACCTGCATTATGACCACCCTGAAATCTAATAATCACATCGGCTTTTTCTGAAAGCCAATCAACAATTTTACCTTTGCCCTCGTCTCCCCATTGAGCACCTATGACAGCTACGTTAGACATTGTTATTTTTTAGGTTAAATGAAACTAAATGATTCAGTGGTCCAAAACCTTTCCCATAACCTGGCGCAGAAACGATTGCTTTATCTACATATCTTAGAGAAATTTTACATGATCTAAATACATTTTTTTTTTGAGATAAATATGTGGCAATAGCAGAAGACAAAGTACAACCAGTTCCGTGGGTGTTTTTTGTATTAATTTTTTTTTTTTTAAAAATCTTTATGTTTTTTTTTGTAGCTAGAATATCAAAAATCATTTTACTTTTACTGTGGCCGCCTTTTAATAGCACATTTTTTGATCCCATGTTAAGAATTTTTTTTGCAGCCTTAATCATATCTTCTTTACTTGAAATTGAATATCCAGTTAATACTTCTGCTTCCGGAATGTTCGGTGTAACTAAAGTACATAAGGGAAGAAGTAGTTTTTTTAAATGCTTAATTGAATTATTGTTAATTAATTTTGCTCCACCTTTAGCAATCATTACTGGATCAAGAACAATATTTTTTAATTTATATTTTTTTAAAATTTTATAAACACTTTTTATTATGCCTGCATTATGCAGCATGCCTATTTTTACAGCATGGGCCCCAATATCATCCAAAATCATTGTTATTTGTTTTTGAACAATTTTTGTGGAAATCGAGGCAATTTTTTTTACACCTTTAGTATTTTGTGCAGTTATTGCGGTTATAGCAGTCGTCGCATAGCTACCAAGCGCTGTTACAGTTTTAATGTCTGCTTGTATACCAGCTCCTCCCGAAGAGTCGGAGCCAGCAATTATTAATACTTTTGACTTAGGTTTCACTATTTTATCGAGCTCTTAATTATTTTTATACATTTTAAAATTAAATTATTATCATATGATTCGCCCATGATTCTTATCTTTGGTTCTGTACCTGATTTTCTTATTAATAATCTTCCATATCCATTCATAAGTTTATTTGCTTTTTTAATTGCTTTTTTACATTTAGCTTTATTGATTATATTTTTATCTTTTACGATTACGTTCTCTAATATTTGTGGCAGGGGTCGAAAAACATTAAGTAATTGACTAGCTTTTTTTCCTTTTCTTAATGAAAACAGAACCTCTAATGCAACCATCAAACCATCTCCGGTTGTTGCGAATTTTCCTAAAATTATATGACCAGATTGTTCGCCACCCAAATTGAAATTTGATTTTTTCATTTTTTCTTTTACATGCCTGTCTCCTACTTTAGTTCTAAAAAACCTAATCTTTTCTTTTCTCAAAAAATTTGCTAACCCATAGTTCGACATTAAAGTTCCAATTACACCGCCCTTTAAAATTTTTTTTGATTTCCATCTACAAGCTAACATCGCAATAATTTGATCACCGTTTATAATTTTGCCCTTTTCATCACACATAATAATTCTGTCAGCATCACCATCGAATGAAATGCCAACATCAGCTTTATATTTTCTTACAGCTGATTGAATTTTAGATGGATAGGTAGATCCACATTTATCATTAATATTAAAGCCATTGGGTTTTATTCCAATTGATACAACTTTTGCTCCTAGATTTTTAAGTAATTTAGGGGCTGCTTTATAACCTGCACCATTAGCACAATCTAAAATTATTTTGGTTCCCTTTAAGTTAAAATTATTTGGAAAATTTTTTTTTAATATTTCAATATACCTATCATTGCCATTTTCTAGTCTCTTAACTCTGCCTAACAATTTGGGATTTGTAAGTTGTTTTGTATTTTTCGCATCTATGAGCTTTTCGATTTTATTTTCTATTTGATCTGATAATTTCATACCATCCGGCCCAAATAATTTAAGACCATTATCGTAATAAGGATTATGGGATGCGGTAATCATAATACCCATATTGGCCTTCATTGATTTTGTTAACATTGCAAGTCCATTAGTTGGTAAAGGTCCTAGTGTAAAAACATGCATTCCACCTGCAACTAAGCCCGATACCAAGGCTGGCTCTAAAGTATATCCAGATAATCTTGTATCTTTAGCTATTATAGCAATTTGTTTGGTTTTTTTTTGGTTTTTAAAATAGGTAGCTGATGCTAAACCAAACTTAAAGAATTTTTCTCCAGTAATATTGCCTTGGTTGATGGTACCTCTGATACCATCTGTTCCGAAATATTTTTTTCCCATTAGTTAATTTGAATTTAGAATTTTATTATAAACTAATATTCCCTGATTAATTTCTTTAACATTATGAACTCTAAATATCTGAACTCCTTGAGAAAGTCCATGCAACACCGATGCCAAAGTACCTCCGGTTCGATCGGAAGTATCAAATTTTGTTACAATATGTTCTATAAATCTTTTTCTGGAAGTCCCTATCAGAATTGGACATCCCAAACTATGAAAAATTGAAATTTTAGAAATTAGTCTTAAATTATGATCCAAATTTTTTCCAAATCCAATTCCAGGGTCTAGAACTATTAATTCTCTTTTATAATTATGCTTTAAACAAAAATTAATTTTTTCTTCAAAAAAATCAAAAATATCCAATAAAACATCTTCATAAGTTGGGTTGTTCTGCATTGTATTAGGAGAACCTTGCATATGATGTAAAATAAAAGGAATTTTTTTTGAATTAATAAGATTAAACGATTTATTGTCAAAATTTAAACCTGATACATCATTGATAATATCAACTCCATTTTGAATGCCTTTGCTCATAACATAAGATTTTCTTGTATCTATAGATAAAAGAACCTTTGGATAATTTTTTTTAAATTTAATAATAGTGTTTTCTATTCTTTTCCATTCTTCTTTTTCATCAATGGTTGTCGATCCTGGTCTAGTTGACTCTCCTCCAATATCTATAATTGTAGCTCCGCTATCAACCATTAATTTAACTTGGTCGTATGCTTTTGTTTCTTCAAAAAATAATCCTCCATCAGAAAAGCTATCTGGTGTTATGTTGAGTGCTCCCATTATTTGGGGTGTATCAAATTTTAATCCCAATATACTTTGCTTTTTCAAGATTATATTTTTTATATCCTCATTTACTTCAAGTAACATTTGACCATCAAGATTTTTAATTTCTGTAATTGAGTAAAAATTACTTTTAGCAATTTGATTTTTTTTTCTTTGAAAAATTTCTATTTGATCAAAAGCTATGTCTTTTCTAGAATTTAAAGGTAGGGCTTTTTTATGTAAAATTAAATTCTTGGCTATACTTCCTTGGTAAAAATTACACGCCCTTGTGTAATATTCTCTCATCTATGAACACTTAATGCGCAGGCTTAGGTTTTAAACCTATAGAACCTAATGCAGAAGTTTTTTCTTGTTCTTCCATTTTGAGATCTTCTTTTGTTTTTGGAGATTTATTATTAAATATTAAATCTTTAATTTCATCACCAGTTAATGTCTCATAAAGTATTAAGGCTTTAGCTATTTTATGTAAATCATCTATTTTTTCTGTTAATATTTTTTTTGCTCTTTGATAACCTGCATCAATGATTTTTTTAATTTCTTCATCCACTTTTCTTGCAGTTTCTTCCGATATTTGTTGGTGTCTTGTTATCGATCTTCCAAGAAAAACTTCATCTTCATTTTCTCCAAATGTTTGAGGTCCAAGTTCTGTACTCATTCCAAATCTAGTCACCATATCTTTTGCTAGTTTAGTAGCCACTTGGATATCGGATGATGCTCCAGAAGTAACCTTTTCATGACCAAAAATTAATTCCTCTGCAATTCTTCCTCCCATTGCTTTTGATATATTTGCTTTTAAATATTCTCTTGAATAGGAGTATTTGTCTCTTTCTGGCAGAGTCCAAACAACTCCTAAAGCTCTTCCTCTAGGTATAATCGTAGCTTTATGTATAGGATCTGATGCTTTTTCGTTTAAAGCAACTATAGCATGTCCTCCTTCGTGATAAGCAGTTAATTTTTTGTCGTCTTCAGTCATAACCATTGATCTTCTTTCAGCACCCATCATTACCTTATCTTTTGATTCTTCAATTTCTTGCATTGTAACAATTCTTTTATTTTTTCTTGCTGCTAATAATGCAGACTCATTAATTAAATTTGCTAAATCAGCTCCTGAAAATCCTGGAGTTCCTCTAGCTATTGTTCTTAATTTTACATTAGGTCCTAATGAAATTTTTTTAGCATGTACTTTTAGAATTTTCTCTCTTCCAATTATATCTGGTAATGGAACTACTACTTGTCTATCAAATCGACCAGCTCTTATCAGGGCGGGATCTAAAACATCTGGTCTATTGGTTGCTGCAATGATAATTACTCCTTCATTAGTTTCAAAGCCATCCATTTCTACCAATAATTGGTTAAGCGTTTGTTCCCTTTCATCATTTCCTCCACCTAATCCCGCACCTCTGCTTCTGCCAACAGCATCTATTTCATCTATAAAAATTATGCATGGTGAATTTTTTTTACCTTGTTCAAACATATCTCTTACTCTTGATGCACCTACTCCAACAAACATTTCAACAAAATCTGATCCGGATATTGTAAAAAAAGGAACATCTGCTTCACCTGCTATTGCTCTTGCCAACAATGTTTTTCCTGTTCCCGGAGGTCCTATCACGAGCACTCCTTTAGGTATTTTTCCGCCAAGCCTTCTAAATTTTCTAGGGTCTCTTAAAAATTCTACTACTTCTTCTACTTCTTCTTTTGCTTCCTCAATGCCAGCAACATCATTAAATGTAATTTTTTCTTTTAGTTCATTCATTAATTTTGCTTTAGATCTTCCAAAACCCATCGCTCCACCTTTGCCTCCTTGCATTTGACGCATAAAAAATATCCATACTCCAATTAAAAGCAACATAGGAAACCAGGACAAAAGCACTCCAAGTAATGATGGCATTTTATCTTCTATTGGAGTGGCAGTTATGCCAACTCCTTTATCTGATAATTTTTCTACCAAATTAGGATCATTTGGTGCATAAGTATTAAAATTTTTTCCATTTGCAAGTACCCCGCTGATATTGTTTCCTTTAATATCAACCCGTACTACCCTGCCGTTATCAACTTCGTTTAAAAATTCTGAAAAAGATATATTATTTTTTTGCTGAATGTTCTGTGGATGTTTAAACATATTATAGAGACCTATAGTTAAGAAAACTATAATTGCCCACATCATTAAATTTTTAAAATTCATAATCAATATCTATATATTAATATTATACTATTAAAATAAGATTTATTCTAAATTAAACAAGAGGTAAATTAACATAATAATATTTAAAATAAGCACATAATTCAAAACTAAGCTCCAAACTCTTTTTTAAATATCAAGATATTATTAGTTTTCTCAATTATACATCCGCCAAGTGTTGATTTTTTAAATTCTTTGGATTGCATTCTAGTGATTAAATTTTTAACATCCTTCCCTCTTGGTGGGTAATAACTGCCAGAAATTTTAGAAATAATATCACTAATCGTTCTAAAAATAACCTCATAAGATTCATAATGAAACAAACCATAGCTAACAAAGCATGAATTACATTGCAAATACCTTACATAATTATTGATAGATTTTTCTTTATAAAAATTTATACATTCATTTGCTGTCTGTAAGTTACTTAAGGTTAATTTTACCTTATTAATATCTAATCCATCCAATTTAAATTTATCTAAATAATTTCTAATTCTTGTGCGTAAAAATTTTTCTTTAAAATTTGATGGATCAATTAAATAAAATTTAAAGACTTTTTTTGAAATATAAATTAATTCATTTTTCTTAGTATTAATTAAAGGTCTAATCAAATTTAAAATATTGCCTTCTGAATGTCTTTTTATATTTAGTGAAGATAAGCCTTTTAAACCACTTCCTCTAAACAACCTTATAAAGAAATTTTCTATCAAATCACCTTCGTGATGAGCTAAAACTAAGTTTTTAATATTCAATTTGTTGCATTTCTTATTCAGCAGAAAATATCTAATATTTCGAGCATTAAATTGAATATTTGATTTTGGAATTTTGCCTTTCCAAGTTAATATTTTGGCTCTAATTTTATGCTTTGTTAAAATTTTCTTAACTTTTTGTGCTTCAAATCCAGATTGTTTTCTTAAATTGTGATTTACAATTAAAGCAATAAATTTACTATTAAACTCTATTGAAAAAACTTTGGCTAAAAATGCTAGAGCTAAACTATCTGGTCCTCCAGATACACCAATACAAAATTTTTCATTTTTAATTTGGGAATATAATTGTTTTTTAAATGTTAAATATATCTTATTAATTTTTGGATCTTTAAGGTATTTACAATCGAATTTAACTTTTTTTCTTTGGGCAGTCGAATTTTTTTTCTTCATATATTGCTTTTTGAAGAACAGATTGACTCGCTTTGGGGTATTGCTTGCTTACTCCGGTAATCATTGAGCAGCCCTGATCTTTTTCTCCAATCTGAACTAAAGATACACCAAGCTTTAATAAATTAATAGGAGCTTTGGGACTATTAGGAAATTTTTGATAACCATCTAAATATGCTATTGCCGCATCCTGAAAGAGTTGTCTGATTCTAAATGTTTCTGCATACCAATACTGTGCACTACCAGCAAGCTCATCATTAGCATTTATATCAACGAATTCTCTTAATGCTATTTCCGCGGTTTCATAATCACCAACTTTTACAAAGCTAAGTGCAAAATCATATTGTTCTTTTGCTGTTCCTGCTGGTAAAATTCTTTCTTCATTAATATATTTTTCAGTTATAACAGTACCGGTAGATTCTACAGATTGAGTTCTTTGTACTATTTGAGTATTTTCTAAATCGTCATCACTAATTCTACCAAGATTTTGGGCTTCGGATGAACCGGGTAATATTTTTTCTGACTTATCGCTTGCAACATCTGTCTGCGACTGACGCGATAATTGACTTTTTTCCAATGTTTGAAATCGTAATTGATTATCAGCTTGAGTTTTTGAAATTCTGTTTGAAAGTTTATCAATTTTAAAATTTACTTCCTCAAATTTATTTGTAAGTTCTTGAAATTGTTGTTCAATTTCTGAAAGCTTTAGCAAATGTCTTGTGAGCGTATCTTCCGAAAAATTTGAATCACTTGATTGTGTCGTGGAAAAAGAACTCTCTGCATAAACTGCTCTTTCTAAAGTTTTTAAATCCTTTTGTATGGCATTTAATATTTCGTTAATTTCACTTTCCTCACTAAAAGATTTATTTTGAATATTTAATATAAAGATAATTACGAATAGACCTATTAAGTATTTCACTAATCCATACATTTTTTAATTACTAATTAAAATAATGGCAAAAAAAAGACCCTAGATTAATCAATCTAGGGTCTTTGAGATTTTATTAAAATTTTTTTTTAATCTGCCTTAACCGTTACAGATCTTCTATTTTGTGACCAAGCTAAAGGACTCGAACCTGAATTCACTGGTCTTTCCTTACCATAACTTATTATGGAAACTCTACTACCAGATATTCCATAAGTCAGAAGATAATCTTTTGCAGCATTAGCTCTTCTTTCCCCTAAAGCTAAGTTATATTCTCTTGTACCTCTTTCGTCTGCATGACCTTCGACTGTCACGTTGATGCTTTTGTTTTCTCTTAACCAAGCAGCTTGTTTTCTTAAAGTATCTCTTGATGCTGTTGTCAGAACTGATTTATTAGTTGCGAAAAAAAACTCTGTCCGGAACTCCTGTAGCTAAATATTTAACAGTTTCTTCGCCAGTAAATGTGTCTCCTGAAATTTGTGTTTCAATCTTTTTCGTTGTTTGTGTAGCGCAAGCTGACAATAATAATGCTGCTGCTATCACTAATAGTAAATTTCTTATTGAATATCTTAAAACCATAGTTATGCTCCCTTAAATTATATGAAAGATTAATATTTCTAGATATACGATGCAAGCGAAATATCAATAAAAAAATGCCTAGTTTGTTAATAAAGATGACCAGGACGGGTCGGATGCATCTGTTATAGTTTCGATCAACCTTTCATTATAACCTGTTAGGTCAATAGACCACAAAGTAGCGGAAAACCCTTCCCCTTGGCTTCCAGATTTTGTTTCTCTATAAAAAATTAAAACCCTTCCATTCGGTGCCCAGGAAGGAGCTTCTTGATAATAGTTTTCGGTTAGCAGTCTTTCTCCAGATCCATCTGTCCTCATCACTCCAATATAAAATGAACCTTGGTACATTTTTGTAAATGCTATTAAATCTCCTCTTGGAGACCATACTGGTGTACCGTATATTCCTTTACCAAATGTAATTCTTTTGACATCAGAACCATCACTTCTCATTACATATATTTGTTGAAGGCCACTTCTATCAGAATTAAAAGTAATATATTTACCATCTGGAGAGTAGGAGGGAGATGTATCTATTGCGGGATGTTCGGTAATTTTTTCAACTTCTCTTGTTTCTAAGTTCATGGTGAATATGTCAGAATTACCATCTATTGCAAAACTCATAATTATTTTTTTTCCATCTGGGGAAAATCTTGGTGCAAACGTCATGCCTGGAAAATCACCAACCACTTCTTGAACACCCGTTTCAATATCTAATAAATAAACTCTTGGTAAATTTCTAAAAAAAGACATATAGGTTACCATTTGATTTGTTGGATTAAATCTTGGGGTTAAGACAAGCTCATTCCCTAAAGTTAAATATTTAGTGTTTGCTCCATCTTGATCCATGATTGCTAATTTTTTTATTCTTTGAGTTTTTGGACCTGCTTCTGATACATAAATTATCCTTGTATCAAAATATCCTTCTTCTCCAGTAAGTCTTTTGTAAACTTTATCTGAAATAATATGAGCCACTCTTCTCCAGTTAGATGGTACTGTGGTAAACGCTAAAGCCATTATCTCTTTAGCTGCTAATACATCCCATAATCTAAATTCTACTCTTAATTTTTCATTTGTAATATCAACCTTTCCTGTAATTAAAGCTTGGGCTTTAATTAACTTCCAATCTTCAAAACGTGGCTTAAGATGAGCTATATCTGGTTTCTGTACAAAAGAATCTTTTTCCAATGGATAAAACAAACCTGATCTTAGAAGATTAGTTTCAATTATTTTTGATATTTCAGAGCCCACTTCTATTTCTTTTAATACTTCAGATGACTGTGATTCAACATGAAGAGGTGAAACTGCAACTGGAAGTGGACTCAAATTTCCTCTGGTTATATCAATTTCGATTAATGCAAAAGAACTTTTTGCAAAAAAAACAATAAATAAAAAAATTAAAAATAATATGTTTTTCATCCTTTTAGCATTTCGTTGGCATCAAAATTTAGCTGTAAATCCTTCCATCTCTCATAACCTGTTGTCGGAACTCTTAATGGCTGACATAATCTAATTGCCCTTAAGGCACTTTCGGCAAGTACTTTGTAAAAACTTTGTCCAGGTGTATTCATTCTAGCATGATCCAAAATTTCTGATTTAATTACTGTACCATCTGATTCTAATTTCAGCTTAATTCTTACCAATAAATTTTCATTATACGGTAAACCCAAAGGAATACTCCAACAACCAAATATTTGAGCCTTTAATGCATCTTCTTCACTTAGCGTTAAACCAGATGTTATGGGATTTTTTATCTGACTTTGAGAGAGTTTATCACTTTTAAGCTTAGTTTCAGCTTTCTCAACTTTGGATTTATCAATTAATGCTGCGATTTGATCAGGATCAAAAAGCTCCTTTTTTTCAAATTCTGATGCTTGTTTTATTTCAGATTCAATTTTTTTTGGGTTTTGTTTTTTAGTTTCTATTTTTTTCTGTTTTTTTACATCTTTTGGAAGTGGAATTGCATCAGGTTTTTCCTTTTTGACCACTTTTGGAGGAGCTTGTTCTGAAACTATTCTTTCCTTTTCTTTTTTAATTTTCTCCAAAATCTTTTTTGCTTTAGGAGCGTAAGGAATATTAGTAATATCAGAAATTTGTATTAACTCTATTGATATAATTGGAGGTAAATCAATAGGCTTTCTCAACATATGTGGTAAACTTATCGCCGTTAAAACAATGATCGTAATGTGAAAAAAAACTGATAATAAAATACTTCTGGTCATTCATTAAAAAGCAATTTACCTTTGTTTATAGGGTTCAGATATTAAGGCTACCTTAGTAAAACCTGAGCCGGACAACATACCCATAATTTCTAAAACTCTTCCATAATTTATTGTTTTGTCCCCCCTAACAAAAATTCTGGTATCGGTTCTATTTTTTGCAATAGCTAAAATTTTGGGTATCATTTTATCGTATTCAACTTGATGCTCTTGAATAAAAATTTCACCTTTTGAATTAATTGATAATGTTAGAGGCTCTTGATCTTCGGGCAAGGAGTCTGCAGAACTTTCTGGTAAATCTACTGGGACACCAACAGTTAGTAATGGTGCCGTCACCATAAATATAATTAATAAAACCAGCATCACATCAACAAAGGGTGTAACATTGATTTCGCTCATTGGTTCTGTATGTGAGCGATTATATTTGAATGCCATATTTTAAATTAGATGATTGATAAAAATCTTTTTGTAAAATTTTCTATTCTTCGTCCGTATATTCTAGACTCATTATTAAACTTATTGTACGCCATCACAGCAGGTATTGCCGCAAGTAAACCCAATGCTGTTGCAAATAGCGCTTCTGCGATTCCCGGGGCAACTATAGCTAAACTTGTATTTCTAGATATCGCTATCGATTGAAAAGAGTTCATGATACCCCAAACTGTTCCGAATAATCCAATAAAAGGCGCTGTAGCACCCACTGTAGCTAAAAAAGAAAAATTTTTTTCAATAGATTGAATTTCTTGATCTGTTGAAATTTCTAAAATTCTCGTAACTCTTGCAGTTTGGATATCATTATTTTTAGATTTTGATTTGATTAATTCAACCATGCCTGAGCGAAATATATTTGCTATAGGATCTTTAGTTTTACTTGGAAGACTTTTATAAAAACTTTCTGCAGATTTTGAACTCCAAAATTTATCTTCAAAAATTGCGGAACTTTTTTGAATTCTTTTAAAAAGTCTATATTTATCAAATATTAAAGCCCAAGAATAAATTGAAGCTAAAATTAAAATAATAATTACACTTTTTACGACAATGTCTGCCCTTAAAAAAAGATTTATTAATGAAAAATCTGTAGCACTAGTTAGTCCAACTGTTTGTGTTGCTATTTCTGCTTCCATTGACATGAATTTGCACTAAAATGTGTCATGAATTTGTCAATATTCTTCTAATTAAATTCCTACATTCTGGGTTTCCTCAAAATATTTAGCAATTAATATTGAATCTGCTTTATTTGAGTCTTTTTTTCTTGATATTTTTGAGGAAATATATGGAAAAATTTCAATAACTTTAGTGCGACTTGCATCTTTATTCGTTTTAATTAAGTTAAAATATTTTTTCCATCTTACAGGTCTTACAAAATAGATTGGCAATTTTAATGCCGCACATATTCCTTTCAATACACCAAACGATTGGCCAAAATTAAACATACTTGTTACTCCTTGTCCTGGCATTGCTGTTACATGCTCAACAACAACTTTTGCTTTATCTTCGTTATTTAAATCTTTTAGAAAAATATTAGTTACTTCCGCACCATTGACTTGTCTTTTATTTTTTTTTCCATCTATCATTGTTGGCATTTCGTAAACTTCCAAAATCTTTCCTTCTTTTAGAACACAAATTGCTCCACTTATACCCGGATCTATTCCAAAAATTATCATCTGTTAATTTAATTTTTTCTCTTTTAAATTTGTATAAACATTCTGTACATCTTCATCTTCTTCTAGAGATTCTAATAAATTAATAGCAGATTTATATTGATTTTCTTTTATATCTAATTGATTCAAAGGATGCCATTCTATTCCTGAATAGATAAAATTATCAACTTTTTTTTCAATTATCGTTTTAACTTTATATAATTGTTCTTTAGCACAAAATATTTCATGAAGATTTTCATTAGAGATACATTCTTCAGCTCCCGATTCAATCGCCAATTCCAGTATTTCTTCATCCATAATAATTTTTTTCTCAATTCTCATAACTCCCAATTGTTTAAATTTATGAGTAATCACTCCTTTGGTACCAAGATTGCCCCCATGTTTTTGAAATATTGTTCTGATATTCGAAGCAGTTCTGTTTTTATTATCAGTAAGAGTTTCAACAATAATTGCTATTTTTCCCGGACCTGTTCCCTCGTATCTTAGGTTGTCATAACAGTTGTTTTGGTTGGTCTCAGATTTATTAATAGCTCTTTCAATATTTTCTTTAGGCATATTAGCTGATCTCGCTAATTGAATTGCTAATCTTAATCTAGGATTCATATCTGGATTCTTATCTCCCAACTTGGCGGCTACCGTAATTTCTCTAGAAATTTTAGAAAATATTTTTGATCTTTGTTTATCTGCCCTTCCCTTTTTATGTTTAATACCAGCCCAATGCGAATGCCCAGCCATATTAATTTGTTTTCTTTAATACGCCACCAAAAAGGAATTGTTTTGCTGATTTTGCTAAACCTGTATTTATATTTCCTTCAACTATTATTCCGGATAAAGTTGCTTCACCCAGAGAAGGATAGTGTTTTTTGGCGTTTTTATTGTGGAAAAATTTTTTAAGAGAATTTTCCTTATTCATTCCAATTACTGAATTATAGTCACCACACATTCCAGTATCACTTTGATAAGCTGTGCCATTTTCTAAAACTCTAAAATCGGATGTTGGTACGTGTGTGTGGGTACCTACAACCAAAGTTGCTTTTCCATCCAAATAGTGTCCTATTGCCATTTTTTCACTTGTGATTTCTCCGTGAAAATCCACTACAATAAAATCTGCATCTCTTTTTAGTCTAAATTTATTAAATATTTTCTCCGTTATTGTAAAAACATCTTCACATTTTTTCATAAAAATATTTCCCATCAAATTTAATACTGCTATTTTGGCTCCTGATGGAGTGCTGTAAATTTCAAAACCCTTTCCGGGTGTACCCATAATTAAATTCTCAGGCCTTAAAAGTCTTTTTTCTCTTGCTATATGTTCTATAGTTTCTTTTTGATCCCAAACGTGGTTACCTGTTGTAATTACATCAACTCCAGAATTAAATAAATCTTTAGTAATTTTTTCTGTAATACCGACTCCTGAATCTGCGGCATTTTCTCCATTTGCTATCACAAAATCTATATTATTCTTGTTTTTAATTTGAGGTAAATAACTTTTTACTGATTTACATCCTGATGGACCAACTATATCACCTAAAAATAAAATTTTCATTAGTCTTATTATAAATTAAATTCCTATTTGTTAAAATACAATCTAAATTATAATCATACCGATTTTTAGGAATAAAAGAACACTCTTGAAAAGAAAATGCGATTCCAATAGTTAAAATTTTTTTATTAACAGATAATTGTTGCAAAGCTCTATCATAATAACCTTTTCCATATCCTATACGATTTAAATTTCTATCAAAAGCAGTTAAGGGTACTAAAATTATATCGGGTTTAAATGTTATATTTTGTTTTTTAGGCTCTAATATTCCATATTTATTTACATACAAAGGTTCATTTGGAATCCAATATTTAAAAACCATTTTATAATCTTTTTTAATCACTGGCAAACCAACTTTAAAATTCTTTTTATTTGCCTGATATAAAAAATTTAAAATATTAACTTCAAAATTAAATGGATGATAACCAGCTATTGAAAGTTTTTTTTTAGGAAAATTTTTTTTTATTAATGAAAAAATTTTATTAAATGAAAAAAAAATTTCTTTTGAATATAATTTTTTTCTTTTTTTAATAAACTTTAATCTTAAAAGTGATTTACTAACATGCATTTATTGCAATATTTTATCCCCAGATGATCTTTGAATAAAGTTTTCGATAGATTGTGTAGCTGTATCTAGCATCTTTTCATATCTATCTTTATTTTCATCGGCCATAATTTTAAACTT
>AZHQ01000005.1 GCA_000504605.1 alpha proteobacterium SCGC AAA288-E13 | reverse complement strand
TTTGAAAGAGTAAAAGGTAAATTTAAGCTCAGAAGGGGTTTTTCTATCAAAAGAAATGCTAAAGTTTTAATTGTGGAGGATGTTATTACAACTGGCAAGTCCGGTTTGGAATGCTCAAAATTAGTTAAAAAGTTCAATGCAAAACTTTTAGGATTTGCTTGTATTTATGATCGATCAGATAAAAAAAATTTGTTAATAAAAAAAAATAAAATAGTTTCACAAATTAGAATAGATACTTTCAATTATACAAAAAAAAAACTGCCTTCTTTTTTAAAAAAAATATCTGTTACTAGACCGGGAAGCCGTTATTTAAAATCGACATGATTAAATTGGGGGTTAACATAGACCATGTTGCTACTATAAGAAATGCTAGAGGTGAAAATTATCCTGACCTATGTAAAGCTGCTCAAATAGCAAAAAATTCTGGAGCAAATTCCATCACGGTACATTTAAGAGAAGATAGAAGACATATTCGTGATAAAGACTTGATTAAAATTGTTAAATTAAAAAAAATAAACATTAATTTAGAAATAGCTCCAACAAATCAAATGTTGAAAATTGCTCTAAAAGCAAAACCCAAGTTCGTTTGTATAGTTCCAGAAAAAAGAGAAGAACTTACTACCGAAGGTGGGCTAAATCTTGATAATTACAACTTTAGACTTAAAAAAATTATTCGATTTTTGAAAAAAAAAGATATTCGTACAAGTTTATTTATTGAACCTAAAATTCAAGATATTAAAAAATCAAAAGACTTAGGTGCTGACTGTGTTGAGATACATACTGGTAAATTCTGTAATTTATTTAATTTAAAAAAAGATTATTCAAAAGAATTTGCTAAAATTAAAAGAAGCTCTGATTTAGCAAAAAAGATTGGATTAGAGGTACATGCGGGACATGGATTGACCTATCAATCTGCTAAAATAATTGCAAAGATCAAAAATATTAAAGAATTTAATATTGGTCATTTTATAATTAGCGAAGCAATATTTGTTGGATTAAAGAAGGTAATCTTAAATTTTAAAAAATTTTTAAAATAATGAGTATTTTGGGAATCGGAATAGATATTGTCGAAAATTATAGACTTAAAAAACTATTGGTTAATAAAAAATTAAAATTTAAAAATAAGATATTCACCAAAAATGAAATTGTTTACTGTAAAAAAAAAACAAATATAATTAACTGTTTTTCAAAAAGATTTGCAGCGAAAGAAGCTTTTGTTAAAGCATTAGGCATTGGTTTTAGGAAAAATATCAATTTTAAGGATATCGAAGTGTTAAATAATCATTATGGCAAGCCATACCTTTTTATTAATAAAAAAGTTGTTAATAAAATTAAAATTTTATTTAAAGTTAAAAAGTTTAACATTTTTTTATCCATTTCAGATGAAAAGAAGTATGCAATAGCGAGTGTTATAATTTCAAATTAATGAAAATAAACAAAAAATATTTAATTGATAATTTAATCACAATTTTTTATGCATTAATTATAGCGATAATTATTAGAAGTTTATTGTTTCAACCTTTTTATATTCCATCATCTTCTATGGAACCTAATTTACTAGTTGGTGATAGATTATTTGTTTCAAAATATACTTATGGTTATAGTAAACACTCATTTCCATTTAGCCCAAACATTTCAAACAAAAGATTTTTCCCTAAAAACCCTGATAGAGGGGATGTTATTGTTTTTAAGACACCTGCGGATAATAGAACCGATTATATAAAAAGGTTAATTGGTTTGCCTGGTGATGAAATTCAATTTATCAATGGAAATTTATATCTAAATAATAATCAAATATTGAAGACAAAAAAAAATATAAAAAATTTAAAAATTTTTTGTGGTAAAGAAATAATAGACGTTATTGCTTATGATGAAAAATTACCAAACGGAGTTTCATATACGGCAGTTTATAAAAAAAAAGGTACTTTTAAAAACTCTGATAAATATATAATTCCCAAGAATCATTATTTCTTTTTAGGCGATAATAGAGATTGCTCTAAGGATAGCAGATATCTGAATAGTGTAGGATATGTAAATAGATTAAATTTGGTAGGTAAAGCAAGATTAATTTTTTTTTCTACTAATAAAAATGTAGGTAATATTTTCCAAATATGGAAATGGTTTGAAATTATTCGATGGAATAGGTTTTTTGATATAATTAATTAATAATGCAAAATCAAAAAATATTAGAAAATAAAATAAATATTAAATTTAAAAATAAAAGATTATTATCCTTGTCATTAGTTCATAAAAGTTTCGACCTTTTATCTAACAATGAGAAATTAGAATTTCTTGGAGATAGAGTTTTGGCTTTGGTTTTGTCAAAAAAACTATTTAATTTATATCCAAGTGAATCTGAAGGTAATTTAGATATAAAATTCGCTTCGCTAGTAAATAGAAAAACTTGTTTAAAAATTAGTAAAATTTTAGAATTAGAAAAATTTCTTATTTTAGGAAATATGTATAAAAATAATTTAAAAATAGAAGACAAAATATTAAGTGATGCGTGTGAGGCCTTAATTGGAGCTATATATCTTGATTCTGGCTATAGCGTTGTAGAAAGCTTTATACTTAAATTTTGGAATGATGAAATAAAAAAAACCACTTACACGAAGATCGATCCCAAAACAAAACTGCAGGAATACTCCTTAAAACATTTTCAAAAATTACCTACTTATAAAGTATTAACTGATATAGGTCCTCGCCATAATCCATCATATAAGGTTTCTGTGAAAATTCACAATTCAAAATTTTTTTATGGGGTTGGAAATTCTAAAAAGATTGCAGAACGTGATGCTGCAAAAAAAAACCTTAAAGGTTTAAAAATAAAGTAGATTATGCAATGGAAAGACGAAGGCTTTTTGTTATCAAAAAATAAGTATGGGGAAAATTCAATAATTATTGAAGTTTTTACATTAAATCACGGCAAATGTTCAGGAATTGTTTATGGAGGTACATCAAAAAAAATAAAAAGTTATTTACAACTAGGAAATAAAATTTATGTAAATTTAAAAACAAAAAATGATAGCAAGCTAGGTTATTTTAAAATTGAAATAATTGATGCTATAAGTCCCTTTTTTTTTGATGATAACAAAAAATTAAATTGTATATTTTCATCACTTAATCTTTTAAAAACTGTCCTTCCAGAATTGCTAAATTATAATTCTATTTATGTTTTATTTTCTAATTTTTTAAATGAATTAAAGTTTAGTAATCATTGGATTATTCATTACATTTTTTGGGAAATGAACCTTCTTAAAGAAATAGGTTTTGATATGAATTTAACATCCAATTCAGTTTCCAAAACTTATTCTGAAAAAGATAGGATTACCGTAAATATAGATAGTGAGAAAATAAATATTCCAAGTTTTATGGTTGAAAAAAAATTTAAAAACATTGATACAAAATCCACATATTGTGCCTTAAAAGTTATTGGTAAATTTCTTGAAAAAAATATTTTAATTCCCAATAATTTAAATTATCCTTTGTCTAGAAAAAATCTAGAAAATTTTTTTAGATAATGAAAGAACATAAAAAAAGATGATTGTTGTTATCTTAGTTTTTTAGCAATATAATCAGCAAAATAAGTTACTATTGCGCTGGCTCCCGCTCTTTTAAACGAGATTAAACTTTCCTCAATTGCATTCTCAGAAATTATTTTTTTCTTAATACCATTTTTAATTAAACTGTATTCCCCAGACACTTGATATGCAAATACGGGTATTTTGAAGGTATCATTAACCAATTTAATTACATCAAGGTAAGGCATTCCTGGTTTAACCATAACAAAATCAGTACCTTCTTTAATATCGAGAGCAACTTCTCTTAGAGCTTCTTTTTGGTTAAAAAAATGCATCTGATAATTTTTTTTATCTCCTTTTAAGTTTGTTTTTGATCCTACGGCATTTCTAAAAGGACCATAAAAATTTGAAGCGTATTTAACAGCATAAGATAAAATTTGAACTAATTGGAAATTTTTCTTATCTAATGCTTTTCTTATTTTCCCTATTCTGCCATCCATCATGTCCGATGGTGCTATAACATCACACTCCATTTCAGCTAGTAATAATGCTTGTTTAACTAAAATTTCAACAGTTTCGTCATTTTGAACATAGCCTTTTTTCATTAAGCCATCATGTCCGTGTGAGGTATAAGGGTCTAAAGCTACATCACACATTATTCCAATATCTGATTTAAATTTTTTTTTAATAATTCTTAAAGCTTTACAAACTAAATTATTTTCGTTCAAAGCTTCTGATCCTATTTTATCTTTATTTATTTTTTGGGTATGTGGAAACAGTGCTAAAAGGGGCAATTTAAGTTTAAGTGCCTTTTCCACAATTTTTTCTATCTGATCCACTGAGTAACGGTATACTTCTGGCATAGTAGAAATTTGATTCTTTTGATTTTTTCCATCAGTTAAAAATATTGGCCAAATTAAATCGTTTGCTGACAATATATTCTCGCTTACAAGACGTCTTGACCACTCAGTTTTTCTATTCCTTCTTAATCTCGTGCTGGGATAAGCTCCAATAAGTTTCATTTTTCTAGTTATTATTTATTATTTTATTATAAATAATGCGACAAAAGTAATGTATATTATTGTCTTATATAAGATATTTATTAAATTATTGTATAATTTTTATGTTTAATGATTTTCAAAAGCAAGAAGATATAAAATTTGACATTATCAAGCTTAGACAGGCACTTAAACAAGTACGCGAACAAAAGGGTTTTGATGATGCTGGAGGTATTAGTCATTTTGGAGGAATTTCCTTAAATCAAATACCAGGTAATCCAGAGTCCACCAAAGGAAAAAATGTCAGAGGTGTTTTTTGGACGAAACCCGATAGTTCAGGAAAAGAAGTGTTGCGAGACAAACAAATTAACGAAGAAGCATACACTGAATTTGTTAAAGAGTTTGAAAATACTTATTTTAAAAAAGTTTATGATACTCTTTCAAAAAAATTTAAATTAGGAAGAGTTAGAATTTTACTTAAAGAACCAAGATCAACTTTAAGTTGGCATAGAGATCCAGAACCTAGATTACACATACCCATTATTACAAATCCTGGATCAATAATGGTTATAGAAAATGTTGCAAAACATTTACCTGCTGATGGATCAGTGTGGATTACAAATAATACTAAATATCATAATGCCTTTAATGGTGGAGAGGAAAGTAGAATCCATTTAGTTGCGTGTGTTTTAAATTATAAATTTAACTAACACTATTCACTTGAGAAAAATTTTAATTGCTTCAGATCATGCAGGATTTAAACTTAAGGAAATTATTAAAAAATTCCTATCAAAGAAAAAAATAAAAATCATAGACTTGGGTCCTTCCAAATTAGTAAATGTTGATTATCCTGATTACGCTCATAAATTATCTAAAAAAATTAATCTTAATAAAAAATTAACAGGCGTTCTTGTTTGTGGATCTGGCATAGGAATGGAAATGACAGCAAATAGATATAAAAATGTTAGAGCTGCCCTCTGTTATAATCAAAAATCAGCTAAATTATCGAGATTGCATAATAATGCTAATATTATTACACTTGGCTCAAGATTGACAAAGAAAAGTGTTGCTCTTAAATGTATTAACACTTTTTTGAATACAAAATTTGAAGGCGGACGTCATACAAAAAGAATAAAAAAAATATAAATTTATAAAATGTCTAAATTAACAAAATATACTTCAGAAAATTATCAGAACTTCTTTGAAGGTGATTTATCTACTACTGATACTGAAATATATAATTCTATTAATCTTGAGTTACAAAGACAACAAGAGCATATCGAATTAATTGCATCAGAAAATATTGTATCCAAAGCAGTATTAGATGCTCAAGGATCAATTATGACTAATAAATATGCTGAAGGATATTCTTCTAGAAGATATTACGGTGGATGTGAATACGTAGATATTGCTGAAAATTTAGCAATAGAAAGGGTAACAAAATTATTTGATTGTAAATTTGCCAACGTTCAACCTCACTCAGGGGCGCAGGCTAACGGAGCTGTATATCTAGCTCTTTTAAGTCCAGGAGACACAATACTTGGCATGAGTCTAAATTCAGGTGGACATTTAACACATGGAGCAAAGGTTTCTTTGTCCGGCAAGTGGTTTCAATCAATTCATTATGATGTTGATAAAGTAACAGGATTGATTGACTACGATAAAGTAGAAGAGATATCAAAAGTAAATAA
Organism: alpha proteobacterium SCGC AAA288-E13; assembly: GCA_000504605.1. The sequence continues at coordinate 30,949 of AZHQ01000005.1, read as the reverse complement.
ACCTAAACTTATAATTGCTGGCGGCAGTGCATATTCTAGAATTATTGATTTCAAAAAATTTAAAGATATTGCAACCAAAGTTGGTGCATATCTTTTAGTTGATATGGCTCATTTCGCAGGATTAGTTGCTGGAGGAGCTCATCCTAATCCCATAAAATTTGCTGATGTAGTTACTTCAACAACTCATAAAGTTTTGAGAGGTGGAAGAGGTGGAATTATTTTAACTAATAGAGAAGATATAATTAAAAAAATTAATTCGGCAGTTTTTCCGGGGTATCAAGGTGGACCTTTAATGCATATTATTGCTGCAAAAGCAGTCTGTTTTCACGAAGCTTTGCAAGATAATTATAAAATTTATATTAAATCGGTTATTGAAAATGCAAAAATATTATCTGAAACGTTAAAAAATAATGGTTTTACAATTTTTTCAGGTGGTACTGATACTCATTTAATGTTAGTTGATTTAAGACCTTTCAAAGTTACTGGAAAAGATGCTGAATCCAGCTTAGGAAGAGCCAACATTACCTGCAATAAAAATGGAATTCCCTTTGATACAGAAAAACCAACAATAACATCTGGTATAAGGCTAGGTACTCCAGCTGCTACAACGAGAGGATTTGGATTAAATGAGTTTAAAAAAGTTGGAGAGTTTATAACGAAAGTTATAGTTGGTTTATCAAAAAATCCAAATAATATCAGCAAAATTGAAAAAGAAGTAAAGGAAGAAGTAATAAAACTTTGCACTTCATTTCCTATTTATAATCATTTAAAAAGTAACTAATTATGCTTTGTCCTTTTTGTAAAGAACGTGATACTTCGGTGGTTGACTCTCGGCCTACAGAAGATGGCACCGCAATAAGAAGAAGAAGAATATGCGAGTGTGAAAGAAAAGAAAGATTTACAACATTTGAAAGAGTTCAATTTAGAGAATTAACAGTTGTAAAAAAAAATGGCAGAAAATCTTCTTTTGATAGGGAGAAATTAGCAAAATCGATATTCATAGCTCTTAAAAAAAGACCTATTGATACAGAGACTATTGAAAAATTTGTTTCTAACATCTCAAGAAATTTGGAGGAAATGGGTCAGTCAGAAATTGCATCTAATGTGATTGGAAAAATAGTTATGGATGGACTTAGAGAACTTGACCCCGTTGCTTATGTTAGGTTTGCATCTGTCTACAGAAATTTTAGAGAAGTAAAAGATTTCGAACAGTTTGTGGACAAATTAGATGTCTACAATAAAAAATAATATTGAATTTTTAAAAAAAGAATTTTTTATGCATCTTGCTTTTTTACAGGCAAGAAAATCCCTTGGAAATACTGGCATCAATCCTTCTGTTGGTTGTGTAATTACAAATAATGATAATATAATTAGTCTAGGTAGAACAAGTTTTAATGGAAGACCTCATGCAGAATATAACGCAATTCATTCTAGAAAATCTAATTATAAAGGAAATGATTTATATGTTACTCTTGAGCCATGTGTCCATTATGGATTAACACCACCTTGTGTATATTCCATAATACGATCAAAAATTAAAAAGGTTTATTTTTCAACTTATGATTTAGATAATAGGACTGCTAAAAAAAGCAAAATAATTTTAAGAAAAAAAAATATTTTTGTAAATAATGGTATTCTAAAAAATAAAATCAAAAAATTTTATAGTTATTATAACAAAAATATATTAAACAAATTACCATTCGTAACCTGTAAAATAGCTACTTCAAAAGATTATTTTATCAAGAATATAATTAGTAAAAATATTACTAACGATTATTCTCAAAAGGCTTCTCATTTATTAAGATATCAAAATAACGGAATTCTGATAAGTTATAACACTCTCATAAACGATAATCCTCTTTTAAATTGTAGAACTAATGGACTCGAAAAATATTCACCAGCAAGAATCATTTTAGATAAATCGTTAAAAATCCCATTAAACTCAAGAATAGTTAGAACATCAAAAAAATATAAAACAATTATTTTTTATAATAAGGGAAACAATAATAAGATTAAAATACTTAAGTTAAGAAAAATTAAGTTAATAAAGTTATCATTGAATGAAAAAAATGAATTTAATTTGATTAATGTTTTGTCTGTCATATATAAAAATAGAATTTCAAGAATATTAATTGAAGGTGGAAAAAAATTAACACAGAACTTTTTAAGAATGAACTTAATAGATGATTTTTTCTGGTTTAAATCAAATGTTACTATCAAACAAAATGGTAAAATTAATATTAGGAATTTGATAAATAAAATTGAGAATAAAAAAATATTAAGAAAAGAAGTTAAAACAAACTTGCACGGAGATAAATTATATCACTATCATTTAAAAACATATGTTTAATGGAATTATACAACATACGGGAAAAGTTAGTGTACTAAATAATCAAAATAAGGGAATAGAGTTATCAATAAAATCTGATATTAAATTTAAAAAAAAAGAAAATGGATCATCAATATCATGCGATGGTGTTTGCCTAACTTTAGAATCTTTTAAAAAGAATATTTCCAAATTTTATATTTCAAAAGAAACTATTTCTAGAACAAAATTTAAATCTATTAAAATAGGAGATACAATAAATCTAGAAAAACCTTTAGAATTTAGCGATAAAGTTTCAGGACATTATGTCCAAGGACATGTTGATACAATAGCTGTAGTAAATCGAATTCAAATAATAGATAAATCATCGATCATAGAATTTAAACTAAAAAAAAAATTTATTAAATATCTGATTGAAAAAGCATCAATAACTATTAATGGAGTGTCTTTAACTATTTCTAAAATTAAAAAAAATAGCTTTGAAGTTTCAATAATACCTCATACATTAAAATTAACTAATTTAATCTATTTAAAAAATAGACATATTGTTAATGTAGAAATTGATATTTTATCAAAATATATAAAAAATTTTATAAATGAAAAAAAATAAATTTTCTTCAATACAAAAAATAATTAATGATGCAAAAAAAGGTAAAATGATCATTCTTGTAGATGATGAACAGAGGGAGAACGAAGGAGATCTTATTATTTCTGGTTCTAAAGTTAATGCTAAAGTTATTAATTTTATGGCGAAATATGGTAGAGGCCTTATTTGCTTAGCGTTAAATTCAAAACAGGTCAAAAAATTAAAACTTCAACTTATGTCTCCGACAAATCAATCAAGAACTACTACTGCATTTACTGTTTCAATTGATGCTGCAAAAAATATTACAACTGGAATATCAGCTCAGGATAGATCTTGCACTATAAGAGCGGCAATAAAAAAAAATGTTTCTCGAAAAGATATTGTCATACCTGGTCATGTTTTCCCTTTAATTTCAAAAGATGGAGGAGTTTTAGTAAGAGCAGGTCACACTGAGGCATCAGTTGATATATCTAATTTAGCAAAATGTGGATCATCCGCTGTTATATGTGAAATTATGAATGAAAATGGCTCAATGGCTAAAGGGAAACAAATATTTAAGTTTGCCAAAAAACATAAATTAAAAGTAGGAAAAATTGATGATCTAATAGCTTATCGTTTATCCCGTGAGAAATTAATAAAGTTTAAAAAGTCTTCAACTATTAATATTAATAAACAAACCTATAATATTAAAATTTTTGAAAATTTACTTGATGGATCCGAACATTTTGCTTTGATTAAAGGTAGTTTAAATAGAAATAAAAATCCAAGATTAAGAGTGATATCATCTAACATTGTAAAAAATTACTTATTGAGCGAAAAATTGCCAACTTCATTTAATCAAACAATTAAATATTTCAAAAATTATAAAGATTGCGTATTGATATTTATAAGAGATACAAATCTTCAATCAGTTTCAGAAACCTTAAAAAATTATAATGATAGGAAATTTTATAAAAGCGGGAACGATAAACTTATTAAAAACTATGGAATAGGTGCACAAATTATTAAGTCTTTAAATATTAAAAAAATGATATTGGTTACAAGTTCTAAAAAGAAAGTTATTGGATTAGATGGATATGGCATAAGAATTACAAAACAAGAATTAATTTGATGAAAATATCTATAATACTATCAGAATATTATCCTAACATTAGCAAAATGCTTTTAAAGGGAGCTATAAATACTCTAAAAAAAAATAAAGAAGCTTCTTATAAAATTTTTAAAATTAAAGGTACTCTTGAAATTCCGGTAGTAATTTCAAAGATAATTACTAAATATGATGCAATTATTGCGCTTGGCTGTGTAATTAAAGGAAAAACTAAAAATTTTGATCTAATTTGCTCATCCGTGACGCAGTCAATAATGGAACTTTCAATAAAATATAAAAAGCCAATTGGAAATGGAATTTTAACCTGTTTTAATCAAAAACAAGCAATTAATAGAGCTAATTATAAAAAAAAACGATAAGGGTGGTGAAGCTGTCAATGCAGTTTTATCTGTATTAAAAACATTTAATAATGGATAAAGATGTTCATTCAAGTAACCCGAGAGTAGTAATAATTCAAAAATTATACAGTCAATACATCAACAAAGTTGAAAAAATAGAATTTAGAAAACACAGATATAAAAAATTTATTAAAGATATTGTTTTTGGCACTCTGGAAAGAAAAGAATTAATAAACAAAATAATTGAAAAACACTTGAGTAAAGATATTAATATAAATAGAACAGATACTTTGTTAATTATTTTTTTACATGCCGCTATATTTGAACTACTTTATCGTCCGCAAACATCAATAAATATTATTATTAATGAATATTTAAATTCTTCTAAATATTTTTTAGGACAAAGTCAAAAAGGTTTTCTAAATGCAATGATGGATAAAATCTCAAAGAAAATAAGATAAGAAAGTGAATGAATTTTCGATTATAAAAAAGTATTTTTCTAAATTATCAAAAAAAAATAAAGGTGCATTTAATTTAAAGGATGATATTTTTTTTGATTACAAAAATAAAATAGGAATATCTGTTGATACGTATGTTGAAAAAACACATTTTCTTAATTTCGAAAATCCAGGTCTTATAATTAAAAAAGTTTTAAGATCTTCAATATCGGATTTGATTTGTAAAGGAATTAAACCTCAATACTATTTTATAGCTTTTTCAGGTAATAAAAAACATTTAACAAAAAATAATCTAGCTAAAATAAGTTTAGCTTTAAAGCAAGAACAAAAAAAATATAAAATTTTATTGTCCGGCGGTGATACTACAGTAGCTGAGAAATTATCTATTACACTTACAGTGGTTGGTTATTCAAAAAGACTTCCTATTCTTAGAAGTGGAGCAAAACTTAATGATGACATTTATGTTACTAATACTATTGGAGATTCTTTCTTAGGATTAAATATCCTAAAAAAAAAAATTATACTCAATAAAAAGAATAGAGATTATTTTATAAACAAATTTTATCATCCAAATATACCAAGCAATTTTTCAAAAAAAATGCATTTATTTGCTAATTCTTCAATAGATATTTCTGATGGATTTTTTCAAGATTTAAGCCATATCTTATCTAATTCTAATTTTTCAAGTGATATAATTGTAAATAAAATTCCAATTTCTAATTATCTACATACCTATCTAAAAAAAATTAAAAAAGACATGTTAAAATTTATTTCAAATGGTGACGATTATCAAATTTTATTTACAGCATGTAAAAATAAGAGAAGCTTAATTAAAAAAATCTCTAGAGCTACTCATACAAAAGTTTCTTTAGTAGGAATTATTAAAAAAAAATCAGCAGATGATAGTTTAAAAATCTTTAAATATCCTGGTTATATTCATAAATTTTAATTTATATTAATATTGCTATTTTCTTTTTTTTTTGCCATGTTTCTTTTTTTTATCTTTAATAAACTAATTTTAAAGTATGCACGATCTATTTGCTAAAAATATCTTATTACTTATAATTTTATGTGGTTTTATTGCGATTCTCTATGCGTACATTACGAGTAAACAAATATTAATTGCAGATTCAGGTAATAAAAAAATGAAAGAAGTGGCCGATGCAATTGAAATTGGTGCCAAAGCCTATTTGAATAGACAATATAAAACAATTTCTATAGTAGGGTTATTTGTTTTAATTATCATTACCTTTGCTTTTAGCATTTTAGTAGGAATTGGATATGTAATTGGTGCTTTATTATCTGGAATAGCAGGTTATGCTGGCATGCTAGTATCAGTCAAGGCCAATGTAAGAACAGCTGAAGCTTCAAGAAAAGGTTTATCGCAAGGCTTATCTATTGCATTCAAATCTGGCGCAGTTACAGGCCTATTAGTTGCTGGATTAGCTTTATTATCAATTTCTATCTATTACTACATTTTATTATTTTTCGGTGTTGAAGAAAGAGAATTAATTAATGCACTAATAGCTTTAGGTTTTGGAGCATCTTTAATTTCAATTTTTGCAAGATTGGGAGGAGGCATTTTTACAAAAGGTGCTGATGTAGGAGCGGATTTAGTTGGAAAGTTAGAAGCGGGTATTCCAGAAGATGATCCAAGAAATCCTGCTGTGATTGCTGATAATGTTGGAGATAATGTTGGAGATTGCGCGGGAATGGCTGCTGACTTATTCGAAACTTATGCTGTTACTATTGTTGCAACAATGGTTTTATCTTCAATTTTCTTTCATGGAAATTTAAACATGATGGTTTATCCTTTATCAATTGGTGCTGGATGTATATTAAGTTCAATTGTTGGAACTTTTTTTGTCAAATTAGGAAAAAGCAAAAAAATTATGAACGCTCTTTACAAAGGATTTGTTGCCACTGCAGTTTTATCTTTAATAATTCTTTATCCAATTACAGATTATATAATTGGTTTTACCACAGAATATTATATTTATGATAAAACTTTTACAGGTATGGGATTATATTTATGTGGTATTATTGGTTTAATTATTACTGGTTTGATTATATGGATAACAGAATACTACACGGGTACAAATTTTAGACCTGTAAAAAGTATTGCTTCTTCATCAATTACAGGTCATGGCACTAATGTTATCCAAGGACTAGCTATATCAATGGAGGCTACTGCTTTACCAGCACTAATAATTGTGATTGGTATACTGGTTACCAATTATATTGCGGGTATATTTGGAATAGCGATAGCAGTTACATCTATGCTAGCTTTAACTGGAATGGTTGTTGCCTTAGATGCTTATGGTCCAGTTACTGATAATGCTGGTGGTATAGCAGAGATGTCTAATTTAAATAAGAAAGTTAGAAAAACTACCGATGCTTTGGATGCTGTTGGAAATACAACAAAAGCTGTAACAAAAGGATATGCAATTGGTTCAGCAGGATTGGGAGCACTAGTTTTATTTTCTGCATATACTGAGGATATAAAATTTTTTTCTACAGTAGAGGGTTCTGCATTAGAAAATGTTGTTGTAAATTTTGATTTATCCAATCCTTTTGTTGTTATAGGACTTTTGATAGGAGGAATGTTGCCTTATTTATTTGCTTCCATGGGAATGCAAGCTGTGGGAAGAGCAGGAGGAGCTGTTGTAATAGAAGTTAGAAGGCAATTTAAAAAAATCCCCGGAATTATGAAAAAAAAAGCTAAACCAGATTATGAAAGACTTGTAGATCTTTTAACCAAATGTGCAATAAAAGAAATGATTTTACCATCTTTATTACCGGTACTATCTCCAATAGTTCTTTATTTTGTAATATTATCAATAGGTGGTATTGAGGCAGCATTATCTGCCGTTGGTGCAATGTTACTTGGGGTAATTATTACTGGATTGTTTGTAGCTATTTCGATGACAGCAGGTGGTGGAGCTTGGGATAATGCGAAAAAATACATCGAAGATGGGAATTTTGGTGGCAAAGGTTCAGATGCTCATAAAGCAGCAATAACAGGAGATACTGTGGGAGATCCATATAAAGATACAGCAGGACCAGCGATAAATCCAATGATCAAAATAACAAACATTGTGGCTCTATTGTTATTGGCAGTTATTGCAAGTTAACGTTTTTTTTTTGCAGGTTTATTAATTTTTTGTCTTATACTAGATAAAAAACTATATACAAAACTTGTTTCAATAGTAGTAGAATCAGTAGTATTTTTTGTAAAATCAATGTTATTTATTTGGCTTTTATCATAAAAGTCTTTTTTTATTAAAATTCCATATTGATTAAATTCTAGAGCCAAAACATTATTTTTACTTGTTATATTTCGACCAAATTTTAATAATTTCCCTCTAGTTCTAGTTCTTTCGATATAAATCCAAATAGAATTATCAAAAGTAGCAATTGTAGAAGGATGTCCTAGGACTTTTTTTACATCATTTTGATTACTTTGATTAACAATTAAATTTTCATGTTTTTTATCTAAAAAAGAAACACCATGAGTTTTAATAACTGGATTTCGTTGACAATTTGTTAATAATAATAAAATTACAATAATAATGATCTTATGCATTTCTTTAAATATAAAAAAAAAAATATTCTCCCTTTGTATAATAAAATTGTTTTTTTAACTAGAGAAAATTTATTTTACAAAGATTTAAAAATGTCTGATTCTTTTTCAAACAGAATTTATCTTATTTTCTTTCATCTTTGTTTTATCATAATTACTCTTAAAAATAAAGAAAGTGAAAAAAAAGAACAACAAGAAATATTTGATTTTTTCTTTAAACAGATAGAATTAAACTGTAGAGAATTGGGATATGGCGACGTTACTGTAAATAAAAAAATGAAAAATTTAATAAGACTGTTTTATGAAATTTTAATCCAATGTCATAATTGGAAGCAATTAAAAATTGATGAAAAAAATGAATTATTATCAAGATTTTTTGAAAATGAATCTAACAATAAAATTTTAACTAATAAATTAACAAATTATTTTGATAAATTTACATTTTTTATTGAAAATATAACTTTAAATTCACTTACAAAAGGTGTATTTAACTTTGCTTATAAGGATGAATAAGTATGGCAGTACCTAAACGAAAAACTTCTAAATCAAGAAGAGATAAAAGAAGATCGCATATTAAATTTGTGACAAAAAATGTCATCGAAGATAAAAAATCAGGTGAATTTAGATTGTCTCACCATGTAGATTTGAAAACTGGATTTTATAAAAATAGACAGGTTTTCGATCCAAAAAAATAACCAAAATAATTTGTCATTTTTTTACTAAAAAAGTTTAATTTATTCCTCTGGTTGATTTTTACTTATTGCAGAGAATAAAAAAATCTGTTCAAATAATCAATTACTATGGAAAATAATAAAGAACAAACTCATAAAAAAAAGAACAATAAAATAGTAATTGCAATTGATGCAATGGGTGGAGAAAATTCGCCAAATAAAATAATTGATGGCATAGAATTATTTTTAAAGGAAAGTAAGGAAAACTTTTTCAAACTTTACGGTAACAAGGATCAATTAAACTATTTGGTAAATGAAAAATCAGAGATTAAAAATTATTGTGAAATTATTCATAGCGAAAATAATATTAACGATCATGAAAGCCCTTTAACCGCAGCTAAAAAAAGCAACAGTTCTAGCATGTGGCAATCTATTGAATCACAAAAAAAAGGTAAATCACAAATCTCATTGTCAGCCGGAAATACTGGTGCATTATTTATATTATCTAGATTAATTTTGAATATGATTGATGGGGTTGAAAAACCTGCTCTTGCTGGCCTTTGGCCAAATAAAACGGGAATGAATGTTGTGCTAGATTTAGGAGCCAATATTGAGTGTAACGATAAAAATTTAATTGATTTTAGTTATATGGGAGCAGCTTTACATAAAGCATTATATCCAGAGATCGTCCCAAAAATTGCATTATTAAATGTTGGATTGGAAGAAATAAAAGGAAATGAAATAATTAAGAAAGCTTATCAAAATCTAAAAGCATTGAATAAAAGTGACTTTGAATTTCATGGCTATATTGAGGGAAATCATATTATGGATGGCAATGTAAATGTTATTGTTACTGACGGTTTTACAGGTAATATTGCTTTAAAAACAGCCGAAGGCACGGCAAATTTTATTACAAAAACTTTAAAGGAATGTCTAAGCAAAAATTTATTAAATAAAATTTCGCTTTTATTTTCGTACACTGCTTTAAAAAAATTTAAAAATCAATTAGATCCAAGAAAATATAATGGAGCCATTCTTTTGGGATTAAATGGACCTGTTGTAAAAAGTCATGGCTCTACTGATGCTAGAGGCTTAGCTTACTCAATTAAAATGTGTAATAAAATAATTAAAGGAAATTTAATTGAAAAAATTAAAAAGAATTTAAGTAATTAAATATTATAGTATTATTATTTATGCTTAAAAAAAATGTAAATAGAAAAACATTAACAAATAAAATTTATCAAAATATCGGTTTTTCAAAAGTAATCTCTGAAAATATACTAAACGATATTTTTCATATAATAATGTCAAGTTTTAAAGAAAACAATAATATTAAGATTACATCATTTGGAACTTTTCTAAAAAAAAGAAAAAATAGCCGAATAGGTCGCAATCCAAAAACTAAAGAAAAAAGAATTATATCAGCAAGAAATGTTGTTACATTTAAGGCTTCTAAGCTTTTTAAAAATAAAATAAATCAAAAATACTAATTTATGGAAAAAAAATCTGAAGCATATAAAACCATTGGTGAAGTTGCTGAAATAGTAGGGTTAATTAATAAAAAAAAAAGAACCCTATCTACACATACAATTAGATTTTGGGAAAAAGAATTTAATCAGATTAAACCAAAAATCTTATCTGGGAAAAGAAGATATTATAATAATAAAGATATTCGAATGATCAAATTAATTAAATACCTTTTAAAAGAAAAAGGTATGACAATCAAAGGAGTTAAAGCTGTATTAAATAATCCAAAATTGTTTACACTTGACGATACAACAGAATATGGTGTAAGTAATCAATCTCTTAATATAGAGAAAGTTAAGGACAAGATAAAAAAAATATCCAAAATTGTAAGTGAACTAAAAGATTTGAAAAATGGCTAAAAAGTCTTACATAAAAGTAAGGTTAGTACCAGAATCTAAACCAGATAGTCCTTTTTTTTATTATGTTAAAAAACCATCCTCAGGTGAAAAAGCAAAAATTAAATTAAAGGTTAAGAAATATAATCCGGCAACCCGAAAACATGAAATTTTTATTGAGAAAAAATTACCACCTCATAGTAAATAATCATTTTTTTATAAAATTTCTTCTTTGAAAATCTACATAACTCCAAATCATAGATTTCCATATTTTACTTGTTATTTTTGGATCAATTCTATTTTTAATAGATTGTTTTTTTATTTTTTTAAGTATTTCTTTAATTCTTTTATGATCAACAATTTGTTTTTTAAACTTTTTTAGACTTAACATATATTTAACTATCGCTGTTCTTTTTTTTATTAAATAGAAGATTTTTTTATCTAATTGATCAATTTTATTTCTAGCCATTTGTAGTTTTTTTTTATTCATATCAGCGGCAAAATTAACAATTTCTATTTTATAAGATAGATATGTATATTAATTTTGTGACTGTTGAAAATAAAAATATTTATATTACTTATTGGTTATTGTTAACAACTTTTTTAGTTGCTTTAATGATTATTGTAGGCGGATTAACAAGATTAACTAACTCAGGTTTGTCTATAACCAAGTGGGAGTTGTTTTCCGGCATTTTTCCACCATTATCTTTAAATAACTGGAAACAGTTATTTTCTCTTTATCAACAAATACCTGAATATAAATTAGTTAATTCATCCATGACTTTAGAACAATTCAAAGTTATTTATTGGTGGGAATATATTCATCGATTACTGGGCCGAATTGTTGGATTATTTTATATTATACCTTTGATCTATTTTACCTATAAAAAAAAGGTACGTAAAAATTCATTAAAATCATTTTACTTAATTTTTTTTCTAATATTTTTCCAAGGTGTAATTGGATGGTATATGGTTAAGAGTGGCTTATCTGAACGAACTAATGTTAGTCATTACCGCCTAGCTTTGCACCTAACTTTGGCTTTTGTTATTTTTATTTTATTACTTTGGAATTATCTTAAATATAAAAAACATGAGGATTTATTTTTTTATAGGAAATTACCGTTGTATTTACCAATAATTTTTATATTTTGCATTCTTCTGCAAATTACAATTGGTGCTTTTGTATCGGGTTTAGACGCTGGTCACATATATCAATCATGGCCCTTAATGAACGAAAGTTATTTTCCTGATGACTCCAATTTAAAAGATTTATTTTCTTTAAACTCCTTTGGTACACCATCACTTGTTCAATTTATTCATAGAAATATGGCTTATTTAATACTTTTAATATTCTTATTCATAGCAACAATAATATTTAGAAATAATGATTTTATTTATATGAGAAAAACTATTTTATTAGTTTTTGTATCTCTATTTCTGCAAATTGTTTTAGGAATTTTAACCGTGATATCAGGTTCACAGATAATTTTAGCTTCAATGCACCAAATAGCTTCTGTAATTTTAGTTACTACTTCTTTAATTCTAGTTTTTAAAAACTCTAAAATTAGCTAAAAACTCTTAATTTTACACTTCCAGCTAAATCTAAAGCTTGCTTTAAATCAGAAATAATATCGTCAGGATGTTCAATTCCAACTGATAATCTTACATAACCAGGAGTCACTCCAGCAGCCAATAACTCCTTTTCTGTTAGCTGACTGTGTGTTGTGGTAGCTGGATGGAGAGCTAAACTTCTAGCATCTCCAATATTTGCAACATGATAATGAAGTTTGAGTGAGTCTATAAATTTTTTACCCGCCTCAACACCACCTTTTATTTCTATTCCAACAAGAGCTCCATTTCCTCCTTTGAAATATTTTTTGGCTCTATTTGCTACTTCTTCCTTATAAAGAGTTGGATAAATAACTCTTTCCACGTTTTTATGTGTTTGTAAAAAATCAACAACTTTTTCTGCATTAGAACAATGTTGTTTAAACCTTAATGGTAAAGTTTCCAAACCTTGGATATGTTGAAAAGCGTTATCTGGAGATAAACACGAACCCAGATCACGAAGTAATACAACTCTTGCCCTTACAGCAAAAGCTACATTCGCTCCTGTTAATTCTGGAACAACTTTACCCCACACAGCACCTCCATAACTCGGATCTGGTTCATTAAATAAAGGTTGTCTTTTTGGATCAACTGTCCAATCAAAGTTTCCTCCATCAACTATAATTCCACCAATAACGGTACCATGACCCCCTATGTACTTTGTTAATGAATGCACAATTATTGCAGCTCCATGTTCAAATGGCTTACATATGATGGGCGATGCAGTGTTATCCACTATTAAAGGTATGTTATATTTTCTCCCAATATCAGCAACTTCCTTGATAGGGAAGGGTCTCAAATATGGATTAGGAAGAGTCTCAGCGTATATGGCTCTTGTTTTATCATCAAACAATTTTTCAAAATTCTTTGGATCTAGGGGGTCAGCATACCTTACCTCTATCCCTTGCCTTTTAAGTGTATGAGTAAACAAATTTACAGTTCCACCATAAAGATCGGTTGAACTAATAAAATTATCTCCTGCTTGCGCAACATTTAGTAAAGAAAATGCTGAAGCAGATTGACCAGAACTAACTGCTAGAGCTGCCAGACCTCCTTCCAATGCTGCAATTCTTTTTTCCAATGCATCACAGGTTGGATTCATTATGCGCGTATATATATTTCCAAACTCTTTTAGGGCAAAAAGATTAGCAGCAGTTTCTGTATCTTTAAATTGATAAGAAGTAGTCCGATATATAGGTACAGCTACTGCAGTAGTTGCCGGATCACTTCTATATTCACCCCCATGAAGTGCTATCGTTTCTGGGTTCTTTGTGTCTTTAGCCATTTTTTTTCTCCTTTTTTAGTGCTTTTGATTAATTCAAGACGCACAATATAGTCAAATGTCTACGCCAATTTTCCAGTTAAAAAAAAACCGCCAGATGCGGCGGCATTAGAACAATCATTTTAGCTGTTAAATGCCCGCAAGCTGATCAAATCGGCAATAGTTAATTAGACTAAAAAAAAAGATATTTGTAAAGATTTTAATTATATTAAAAATTTGACTTTATTCATAAATATAAGTATTTAAGCCAAGTTCTATGACTGATTTTATTAAAACTAAAGATATTAAAAATAATTGGATATTAGTTGATGCTACCAATGCAATTGTTGGCAGGCTAGCTGTATTTATATCCAAAACTATAAGGGGAAAAAATAAATCTACTTTCACCCCGCATATGGACGATGGTGATTTTGTAATAGTTAAAAATATAGAAAAAATTAAATTTACAGGAAATAAATTTAAAAACAAAAAATATTATAGACATACGGGGCACCCTGGAGGAATTAAAGAAACAACTCCTGAAAAATTAAGCATCAATAAGCCAGAAGAAATATTGAAATTAGCTGTGAAAAGAATGTTGCCTCGTGGACCTCTTGCAAAAAAACAAATGTCTAAATTAAAAATTTACAGAGGAGACAAACATCCTCATGAAGTACAAAATCCCAAAGAAATATTTTTAGTTCAAATGAATAAAAAAAACTTACTTAGAAACTAATAATGGAAAGAAATATAAACGTAGAAAATAATAATCCAAAAAAAATCAAATTAGACTTTAAGGAAAGTATGTACGCTACTGGGAGAAGAAAAAAATCAATAGCTAAAGTTTGGATTAAAAAGGGTACAGGAAAAATCTATGTAAATGGTATAAATATGACTGATTATTTTACAAGATTAAATCATCAATCAATAATTTTACGGCCTTTTGAGGTAACAAAAAGATCTACCGAGTATGATGTTAGATGCCAAGTTAAAGCAGGAGGTTTATCCGGACAGGCTGGAGCAATAATTCATGGTATTTCAAGAGCTTTATTGAAATACGAACCTGACTTAAAAATCATACTCAAAAAAGAAAAACTTACGACAAGGGATTCCAGATCTGTTGAAAGAAAAAAATACGGTCACAAAAAAGCGAGAAAAAGTTTTCAGTTTTCTAAAAGATAATTTTATTTTTTTTGCCTGCTATATAGTTTTACTGTTATATTCCAAATATGAACAAATATATAAATGTGGCAATTGCTGGAGCTACTGGTTATATAGGTATAGAGCTAATTAAGCTTCTTATAAAGCATCCTAAGGTTAAAATTAAGAATATTTGTGCACAAAACTCTATTGGTAAGTCAATAAGTAAATTTGAACCTTCGCTAAAAAAAAAATCACTTCCTAAAATTACTAATTTAAATAGTGTGAATTTTGATAATATAAACATATTATTTACTGCACTTCCAAATGGCGAAGCACAAATAATTTCTAAAAAATTAAATCCTAAAGTTAAATTAATTGATTTATCTGCTGATTTTAGACTAAAGAGTCCTAGAAATTATAAAAAGTGGTATAAAGTTTCGCACAAATCACAAAAATTGATGAAGTATTCCATTTATTCTATTCCAGAATTAACAAAATTAAACTTAAATAAATTCAGAATAATAGCTTGTCCAGGTTGCTATCCGACATCAATACAAATTCCTTTAGTTCCAATCATTAAAAATAAACTTATTAATACAAAAAATATAATTATAGATTCCAAGTCAGGTTATTCAGGTGCTGGTAAAAACCTGCATAAAAAATTTAAATTTAATAATATTTATGAATCAATTACTGCCTATGGACTTGCTTCGCATAGGCATATTTCTGAAATAGATCAACAATTTGAAAAAATTTCTAAAAAAAAAATTATAGTTCAATTTACTCCACATTTAGCTCCTATGTTTAGAGGTATACTTTCTACTATTTATGTGAATTTGAATAATAACATAAATGCACAAAAAATTTATCATTTTTTGAAAAAGTATTATAAAAATAATTATTTTATTAAATTTGCAAAATTTAATGTTCCTATCGGTACTGGTGATATAATGAACACAAATTTTTGCAAGATTTCTGTATGCCATGACAGAAAAAAGAACAAAGCAATAATTTTGAGTGCGATTGACAACTTAATTAAGGGTGGATCAGGTCAAGCGGTGCAAAATATGAATTTGTTATATGGATTTAACGAACAACTTGGTTTCAAATGAAATATCTATCAATAATTGTTATTTCTGTAGATAGCTTTTTGTCTTCTGGAGTAAGATTATGGATATAAAATATTTGATAAAGAATTTCCAGCTAGTGATAGCGGTGGCATTATTATTCACTGCTTGTGCTACCAATAATACACAAAAAAAAATTTCAACACAACTTTCAGGAAAAACTTTATCGAATGAGACTATTAAAAATTTATCCACAGGTGTTGCTAATTCTGATAATAAGCACATCGAAAAAATAAACCGAAATAAAATAAATTTTACGAAGAATTATTCATTCGAAGAATATGTAAATTTGTTATTAAAAAATAATAAATCTAAGGAATATCCTGATATAAATAACATTCCGGATTAAAGATTGTGAAAAAAAACGTTAATATTGCAGTTATTGGATTGGGAAATATTGGAAGTTATTTCTGCAATGAAATTACTAAAAAAAAAAAAGATATTTTACTTAAAACAGGAAAATCTTTAAATATACTATGTGTTTCAGCCAGAAATAAAAATAAGAATAGACCATTTAAATTTAAAAAAAAACAGTGGGTTCATCAACCACTAAAAATAACTAATAATCCACTGGTAGATATTGTTGTTGAATTAGTTGGTGGTTCAGATGGCTTAGCAAAAAAAATAGTAATTTCTGCTCTTAAAAATAAAAAGCATGTAATCACTGCAAATAAATCGTTAATGGCAAAGCATGGAAATTTTCTTTCATATTTGGCTGAAAAAAATAATGTTAATTTGGAATATGAAGCTTCTGTAGCCGCTGGAATACCTATTATTAGAAGTATTAAAGAAGGGTTAATTTCAAATAAAATATCTAAATTAGTAGGTATCTTAAATGGTACCTCAAATTATATTTTATCAAGAATGGAACAAACTGGAAAAACTTTTAATGAAATATTAAAAGAGACAAAAAAATATGGATATGCGGAGAGTAATCCAAAATCTGATTTAAATGGCGATGATGTTGCTTCAAAAATTAAAATATTATCTTCTCTATGTTTTAAAACTTTAATTTCAGATAATAATATTCTAATCAACGGAATTGATAAGATTGATATCAAGGATATTATTAATACAAAAAATTTAGGATATAGAATAAAACTATTAGGTATAACAGAAATTAAAAACAAAAGGATTTTTGAAAGAGTTCATCCTTGTTTAGTTGATGTCAATTCATATATTGGAAATATAGATGGCATATTTAACGCTGTAATAATTAACAGTACTCCAATAGGACAATCTATTATGCAAGGTGAGGGCGCTGGTCCCGGGCCTACAACTTCCGCTTTGATGTCTGATTTATATTCTGTACTAAGAGAAAATATAAAATATCCTTTTATTATTCCATATAAATCAAGAAAAAAAATTAAACAATTCGATTATTTGAATTATACTTATTCTTGTTATTTAAGATTTGAAGTTAAAGATAAACCCGGTGTATTATCTTCTATAACCAAA
Source organism: alpha proteobacterium SCGC AAA288-E13 (assembly GCA_000504605.1). The sequence continues at coordinate 13,420 of AZHQ01000005.1, read as the reverse complement.
AACTTAGCAGAAAACAAAATTTCAATTAAAAGATTGTTGCAAATTCCTGATAAAAAAAGAAATACTGCTTCAATTATTATTATCTCTCACAACACTTTAGAAAAACGAGTGATCAAATGTTTAAATAAATTAAAAAAAAACAATTCGTTAATTAAATCACCAACTTTTATAAGAGTTGGGAATATCAATGACAATTGATAAAAAATATATAAGTTTTTTTGTTCTTGCTACTGAGAGAGGTGCCTATGGCGCTTCTTTATTCAAAGGAAAGGGTGATAAAAATGCAGCTGATCAATCGGCTGTTGATGAAATGAGAAAACAACTAAATAAAATAAATATGAAAGGTAGAATTGTAATTGGAGAGGGGGAATTAGATGAAGCTCCAATGTTATATATTGGTGAAGAAGTCGGAAATAAATCTGGAGAAGCTTTTGATATAGCAGTCGATCCTTTAGAAGGAACGAATTTTGCAGCAAAAAATTTACCAAATGCTCTATCTGTTTTAGCTGTTACACAAAAAGGTAATCTTCTCCATGCTCCTGAAACTTATATGGAAAAAATTGCTATTGGACCTAATTTTCCCGAGAAATTAATTAATCTTGATTATGGAGTAAAAAAAAATATTGAAATACTTTCCGATGCAAAAAATACCTCGCCAAATAATTTAACTGCGTGTGTTTTAGAACGACCAAGACACGATCAAATTGTAGATGCACTGAATTCAATGGGTGTTAAAATAAATTTTATTACTGATGGTGATGTTTCTGGAGTAATTTCAGTAGCAGATCCCAATATGGAAAATGATATATACTTAGGTATAGGTGGTGGGCCAGAAGGTGTACTTGCTGCTGCTGCCTTAAGCTGTTTAGGTTGCCAAATGCAAACAAGGTTAGTATTTCAAAATGAAGATGAAAAAAACAGAGCCAAGATAATAGGTATAAAAGATTTAAACAAAAAATATTCCATTGAAGATATGGTTAAAGGTGATGTTATTTTTTGTGCGACTGGTGTGACTGATGGAGATATTGTTAAAGGAATAAAAGATCTAGGTAACAATTTTGAAACGGAAACTTTTGTTTTACATAAAAATTCTAACACTAACAAAAAAATTAAAAATATAATTAAAAAATGAATCTTAAATCAGTTACTGGTAAAAACTGGTTATTTAAAAAATATGACGAAAATTACGTAAAAAAAATATCTGAAACTTTTAATTTTGATAAAATCTTATGTAAATTTCTTTCAATAAGAAAAATAAAAATAGATAGAATAAAAAATTTCCTTAATCCAACAATAAAAAATAATTTACCAAACCCTACTTCGATTAAAGACATGGATATAGCTACAAATTCAGCTACAACGCATATACAAGAAAAAAATATAGTTGGTATTTTTGCTGATTATGATGTTGATGGAGCTACCTCCGCAGCGTTGTTAGCAAAATACTTTAAAAAAATAAATCAACCATATAAATTATTTATACCAGATAGAATTAAACATGGTTATGGACCCAATATTGAAGGATTTAATTTTTTAATCAATGAAGGATCAAAACTAATTATTACTGTGGATTGTGGCACTTCTTCACACGAGGTTATTAGCTATGCAAAAAACAAAAATATAGAAACAATTATATTAGATCATCATCAAGGAGATATAAAACTACCAGAGGCGACTGCGATTGTTAATCCAAACAGAATTGATGACGTATCTAACTTAAATTATCTTTGTGCAGCTGGGGTTTGTTTTATGTTTTTGATAGGACTAAATAATAAACTTAGAGATAAAAATTGGTTCAAATTAAATAATATAGATGAACCAGAAATTTTAAATTTTTTAGACTTGGTAAGCTTAGGAACAGTTTGTGACGTTGTTCCTGTTATAGGATTAAATAGAGCTATTATAAAACAAGGGTTAAAAGTTTTTGGAAAACGAAAAAATATTGGTTTAAGAACTTTATATGACGATTGTAATATAAAAAATCAACCCCAAATCTATGATCTTGGTTATTTAATCGGTCCAAAAATTAATGCAGGAGGAAGGGTCGGCAAATCAATGTTAGGTGCAGAATTATTAATCTCTGATAACCAAGAAAAGATTGATTACCTGGCGAAAAAGTTAAATGCCTTCAATGAAGATAGAAAAAAAATTGAATTTGAACTTATTCGAAAAATTGAAAATGAAACAAAGGAAAATAAAGATCCTATCTTATTGGTTCAAGGAAAAGATTTTCATGAGGGAATAATAGGGATAGCCGCATCAAGAATTAAAGATAAATACAATAAGCCTTGTGTAATTATTTCAGTTAATGGAAATATTGGTAAAGGCTCCGCAAGGTCTGTTTTTGGTTTTGATATTGGAACCATTATTATTTCAGCCGTTCAAAATAAAATCTTAATCAATGGTGGAGGGCATAAAATGGCTGGAGGATTTTCAATAAATATTGATAACATTGAAATATTTAAAGAATTCTTAATTAAAAAATATAATAGTTTAAATATTAAAAAAGATAATTTTAAAAATCTGTATTTAGATTCTATAATTTTGCCAACCGCATTAAACCCCGAATTCTACAAAAATATTGAGGTTTTGTCTCCCTTTGGCACGGATAACCCTGAGCCAAAATTTTTAATTGAAGATTTAAAATTAGCTAATTCAAACATTGTTGCTAACCAACATATCAAAACAATATTTTATAGTAAAAGCAATGATGTTGTAAAAACTATTGCGTTTAATTCGATTGGTACTGTATTTGAATCTTATTTAGTCAAAAATAATAAAAGTTCTATGAATATTGTGGGTACATTAAAATCTAATAATTGGAATGGAAAAACTAATATTGAGTTTGTAATTAATGATATTTCTGTTAATAACATATAAATTTTGTGATAAGGTCCCATCGTCTATCGGTTAGGACACATGGTTTTCATCCATGAAAGAGGGGTTCGATTCCCCTTGGGACCGCCAAATATGATGTAAAATTCAAATTTGAAAACTTTAATTATTAGAACTGATAGGCTGGGTGATTTTTATCAAACAATTCCATATATAAATTGTTTAACAAGAATTTATGGAAAAACAAATGTCGACATTGTAGTAAAAAAACACATTTACCCTCATATTAAGAAAAAAAAATATTTATATAATAGTCTTTATTCTTTTGAAAAAAATGGAATATTTAACAAAGTTTTTTTAATTTTAAAATTAAGAAAAAATAATTATAAACAAATAATAATATTTGATGGTAAAGACAGATCAATAATACTGTCAAAATTTTTAAATGTGGATAAAATTTTTCATACTTATCCTGAGAAAAAAATAAATTTTTTGACGAAAATATTTTTTTCTAAAGAATATACAACTATTTTGGACAATCAGACCATGCCACTTAAATATTTGTATAAGAGTATTTTAGATAAAATTGGTGTTAAAATTATTAAAAGAGATTATAAAATTTTGTTACATCAAAATATAAAAAAAATAAATATTTTCAAAAATGAAAATATTAAAAACAAAAAATATATTCTTATACACCTTGATGAAAAGTGGTTTGCAGATTCTTATATAAAAAAATATACTAATATTTCTTTAAAAAAAAATGATTTTTTTTTATTTATAAAAAAAATTGTAAAGAAGTGTCATACGAATTTGATTATTACAACTGGCACAATAGATTTGCCCTTCATTACAGAAATATCTAATGAATATTTCAATATTAATAAAAAGGGTTATTATTATTTAAAAATTGGAAAATATAAAATAATTTTATTGAAAAAAATTTCTATTGAAAATTTAGAAATCGTTACTATGAATGCAAAATCTGTAATCACCTGTCATGGACCTTTGTCATTGATTTCTGGAAGTTTCAATGTAAATTTAATTGATATAATAGAAAAAAATCAAAAAAAATGGTATGAGCGCCACACTTCCCACATAATGAAATACAATAAATTGTATAGGATAAAATTTAGTAAGTTAGCTAAACAAATTATACTAAAGGTAAAATAATGACATATTGTGTATATTTATTGATTAGCAGTCATAAGAGTAGAGTGCTCTCTTACGTTGGGTATACAAAAAATTTAAAAAACCGTCTAAATCTTCACAATATTTCACGAGGCGCTAAATATACAAGGGGCAAAAAGTGGATTGTTTTTCACAAAGAGATTTATAATAGTAAATCAAAAGCAATGTCTAGAGAACATGAATTAAAAAAAGATAGAAAATTTAGAAATATCTTGAGAGAAAAATTCAAAAAAAATGGTAAAAAATACATATTTTATAAAAACAGACTTCAATGAAAATTTCTATCCTATTACCATACAAAGAAAATTTTTCACCCACCTATGCTGGTGCAGTATCTTTATTTGTAAAAGATACTGCTAAATTAAGTGAATATAAAAAATGCATTACCGTTTTTGGAAATACAAATTTAAAAAATATATTTAAACTTTCCTATAAAAATATAGATTTAAAAAAAAATATAATTCAAAGTGGCAGCAAACTTTACGTAAATGAATTTTTAAAGTTCGAAAATAAATTACCCTCTGATTTAATAGAGATTCATAATCGACCCAATTATTTTCATTTAATACATAAAATAATTAATAATCAAAAAATAGTTTTATATTTTCATAATGACCCACTTACTATGACGGGCTCAAAATCTGTAGTTGATAGAAAAAAATTATTAAATCATGCTACAAAAATTATTTTTAACAGTCATTGGTCTAGAAAGAGATTTTTGCAAGGTATTGAAGGTATTCACGTAAATTCAGAAAAAATTATTGTAATTTATCAATCAATTAGCCCTACAAGAGTAAAGCTAAATACAAAAAAAAAATGGATTACTTTTGTTGGTAAATTAAACCAGGCAAAAGGTTATGATTTGTTTGGAAAAGCTGTTTTAAAGATTCTAAAAAAATATAAAAAATGGAAAGGAATAGTTATTGGGGACGAACCAAGATCAACTCTTATTTTTAAACATAAAAGACTCAATGTTATGGGTTTTACAAATCATAATAAAGTATTAGAAATTTTTAAAAAAACAAGTATTGCAGTGGCTTGTTCAAGATGGAACGAACCATTGGGTAGGTCAAGCCTTGAGGCTTCTAGTCGTGGATGTGCAACCATTATTAGTAATAGGGGAGGTCTACCAGAGACTATTACCCATGGAGTTATTTTAAAAAAATTAAATGTCTTTTCTGTTTACAATGCAATTAAAGATTTAATTGATAATGAAAAAAAAAGAAAACAGTTGCAAAATTTATCAATAAAAAACTTTTTTCATACAAATAAGTTAAGTTCTAGAAAAATGGATGATTATAGAAAAAATATTTTACAATCAAAGCCGATAAATAAAAAATCAATTAACCATAGTGTGAAAAGCTTACGTATTTTGCATGTTACTAATTTTAATGAACGCCATGATGGAAGACTTTTTTTTAATACTGGCAGAAGAATTAATAACGGTTTTATTAGACTTGGTCATAGTGTTTTAGAATTTAGTGATAGAGATATAGTTAGACACTATAAGGGTTTTAGAGACCATACTGGTTCAAAAGCTTTAAATCGCAAATTGATCAATACAGTTTATAATTACAAACCAGATTTATTAATTTTCGGACATGCTGATCTCGTAAAACCTGAAACTATAGCTTATTTAAAAGATAATTATAAAGATCTGAAGGTTGCTCAATGGTTTCTTGACCCACTTATTAAAAATGGACCAGATTATGATAAAAATAAATCAAGAATTTTAGATAAAATAAAATTTACAGATACAAATTTTTTAACTACTTCTCCTGATGTTTTAGATTTTTTACCTAAAAATAAACCATGTTTATTTATACCTAATCCTTCAGATTCATCTTTTGAAGTTTTGAATAATTTTGAAAATAATCAGTGCTCTATGGATGTTTTTTTTGCTCTAAGTCATGGTGTGCATAGAGGTATTTTAAAAAAAGGAAAGCATGATGAACGTGCGGATTTTGTGAATAAGCTAATTGAGAAGACACCAAACGTTAAATTTGATTTGTATGGAATAAATAATATTCAGCCAATTTGGGCTGATTCATATCTAAAATCAATAGCTAATGCAAAAATGGGAATTAATTTAAGTAGAGGTAATCCAATAAAATATTATAGCAGTGATAGAATTACCCAATTCGTAGGCAATGGTCTTCTTACATTTATTCATGACAAAACTCACTACAATAATTTCTTCTCAGAAGATGAAATTATATTTTATAATAATGTTTCTAATCTTTCTGAAAAAATTCAAAAATTTTCAAAAGATGATTATTTAAGAAAAAAAATTGCCAAAAAAGGTAAGGCAAAATACATGAAATTTTTTAATTCTACAATAGTTGCTGAATATATAATAAACAATACCTTTGAATATAAGTATAAAAAAAATGCTTATTTATGGGATAATATTAATAATTAAATATTTGTTTTATTTAAAACATCTAAAAAATAAAATATGTCAATTAATTTTTCTATAATAAATGGAAACTTTAGATAATTATCTTAAAAGAAAATTTTTATATAATAAAAGTAATATTTTTTTTAAGCAATTATATTTTTTTTTTAATAAAATTTTGAAAAAAAAAAATAATGTTAAAACATCTTATTCAGTTGGCGGAATCGATTTATTGGTAAATTATTTATACAAAGATAAAGCAAATGGTGTTTATATTGATGTTGGGTGTAATCATCCAATAAATGGAAATAACACATTTCTTTTATACCAGAAAGGGTGGTCAGGCATTAATATTGATTTAGATAGTCATATTATTGAAATGTTTAATTATTTTCGACCTAATGATTATAATTTTAATAGCGCAGTGTCGAATTCTAAAGATGAGGTAGACTTATTTTTTTATCATGAAAGCTCATCAATAAATACGATAAGTAAAAATGTGTACAATTCTAGAAAAAAAAAAATCAAAGAAGTTAAAAAAATTCAATCTACTACATTAGATTTTGTTATTAAAAATTCACCATACACTGATAAAAAGATTAATTTTTTATCCATTGATGTAGAAGGAAATGAATTAAATGTTTTAAAAGGTTTTGATTTAGAAAAATATTATCCAGAAATAATTGTTGTTGAATATCTTGATTTAAAAATTAAAGAACTTGAGTTTTATAATCAAAATATAAATGAGATCATTAATTCAGAAATTTACAGATATTTGAAGAATTATAATTATCATTTAGTTAATTGGATTCATTCAGATTTAGTTTTTGTAAATAATAAAATTAGAAGCTAGTAAATTTGTATATTAATCACTTTAAATTTTAATTTTGTTTAAAGCATTATTTTTAAATAAATTTGCTTCTTTAATATATCTTCTAACCATTTGAGTGGTTTTATGACCTGTCATGGCCATTATACTTCTTTCATCAGCACCTGACTCTGCTGATACAGTAGCAAAACCGGATCTTAAACTATGTCCTGAATAGTTTTTATTTTCTATTCCAGCAGCACTAAGATAATTTTTTAATATTAATGCTACTGATTGGTCAGTTAAACGATCATTGCTAAGTTTAAAACTCTTTGAAAAACGTCTAAATAAGGATCCAGATTTAATATTTGATATCTCAAGCCACTTCTTTAGGTGAAGTACAGGGCAATATATTTGATTAGAGAAGTAGGGCAGGCCTTTAATCATTCCTTCGCCAAATTGATCTGTTTTGGATCTTCTAATATTGATTTTAACTCCTTCAGGAACAAATTCTATATCTTCATAGTCAATTGAAACCAGCTCCATTCTTCTAAATCCACCACCAAAACCTATAAGTATTAATGTTTTATCCCTAGTTTTTTTTATATCTTCAGTTTTTTGGTTATCTATTGCATTAATTACTGCCTTTAATTGATTGATTAATATAGGTTTTTTGCCTTTTTGATAGCTTCCTTTCTTGCGTCTGATGCCCATTAAATTTTCTATTATAATTGGATGTTTAGTATCAAGATAATGACCTTTGAGCTTATGAATCATGCCTATTGATACTAATCTACGTCTTAGAGTGCTTATTTTAGCATCTTTGGTCGATAAATAGGTCATGTACAAAGATACTATTTTAGACTCCGAAGGAAGGGACCTAAATCCATTATTTGCACAGAATGCACGAAAATGCTTAAAATCAGATTTATATGCTCTAATTGTGTTCATAGCTTTAGAGTTTTTGAGGTTATTTAATGTTTCCTCATGAAGTGCTTTTATGTCAGTAATGAGTTCATTCATATCTATTACTATTGATAACCTTTAATTATCGTTAGTAATATATTAGGATATAACCAATGTCAATATCTGAAATATTATCGTATTTTAGATATTATGGACATCAAGATAATAGTTTCGGATATAGTCTTAAACTGCAGACTTCGAAAAAACAAAACTGCGAATGAAATTATCAAGCTGCTACCATTAAAATCATCAGCAAATACATGGGGAGATGAAATATACTTTGAAATACCGAAAATTAACGTGAATATTGAAGATAATGCCAAAGATATTGTAAAGTTAGGTGAAATCGCCTTTTGGATTGAAGGAAATAGCATTGCAATAGGCTTTGGGAGAACTCCAATAAGCAAATTAAACGAAATTAGGCTAGCAGCAAGAGTAAATATTTGGGCCGATGCTGAATATCCGGAACAGTTAAAGCTTTTGACAAAAATTAGTGATGGTCATGAAATTAGCTTAACTATTAAATAATTACCTATTTCATGTATTAATTGCATTAAAAAGTAAGCAAAATCGGCACTTTTTGGCGGTTTTGACTTCCTTTAGCTATATTAATCATATACACCCTTCAGTTGTACCATTTAAGTGAAAATTTCTAAATATGCCCCTTCTATGGACGTTTAAACGCTATATTCCGTTACTACAAACCTCGGAATTCATTTGATTTTGTTACCCTATTTTTACAGTTAATTTTGCAAAATATGCTTATTTATGCACTATTTACTTAAGTTAAGTGATTTTTAAATATTCATCCTTCTTCAGGAGCTATCTCGATTATCAAATTATCTTTGTTTTAAGCCACTTATTTACTTCTATATTCTCTTAGTACTAATTATACCATTCTACGTAATTATTACTTAATATATTACTTTATGTTGCATAAATTAATTATATAATACAATGACTTAATGATAATATTTAAAGTATAAGTTTAGTAATGAATATAAGCATTAAATTGGGTAATATCCTGCCTAACTGACGTGGATTGAAGGTTTTAATGACGACTCTCTTATGAAGACATATACACCGCTGCCCATAATTATGAATAGTCCTAAAAAAGTGTACCCATCTGGAAAATCACCAAAGAAGTAAAAGCCAATTAGCATGTTTGTAACGATTTCAAAATAGCTGAAAGGAGCGAGTTTAGAGGCATCGGCATATTTTAAAGATAAAATTAAAAAGAAATGCCCTACAGAAGCGCATAGGCCTATGCCAGCCATTAAAAACCATTGATTTGAAGTAGGAACCACCCAAGTAAACGGCATATAAATTGAAATAATTATGGCCCCTACTACACCGGTAATTAATAATGTTAGCAATGGTGTATCAGCACTGTGAAGTTTTCTCGTAACGATAATATATGTTCCATAGAAAAAACCTGTTCCTAAAGCTGCTAAAGTAGCAATATTAAATTCTAAAAAACCTGGTCTAATAACAATAAGACTGCCTAAAAATCCAATGACCACGGCTGACCATCTTCGATAACCAACCAATTCTCCTAAAAAAAAAGGTGATAAAGCAGTAACAATTAATGGTGCAACAAATGCTAAAGTTAATGCTTTGGCTAATGAAATTATTGAAATTGAATAAAAGAATAAAATGTTTGCTACAACTAAAATTAAACCTCGGGTAATTTGTAATTTTGGCTTAGAAGTCCAAACCAATTGTTTTCTAAAAAAAGAAAGCATGAATGTTAGTGTGATAACTACAGTAAAAAAGTATCTAGCCCATACAATTTGTAAAACGGGAATATCTGAACTTAGATATTTTGCAATTCCATCCATGATCGGCAAAATGCACCACGCAAGTAAATTATAAAAAATTGCTTTCACTTTTTTAATAAAAATATTTTAGAGACAAAAATACTACTATAGGGACTGTAATAAATGATAAGAATGTAGAAAGAACTACTGTGCTGGCAATACTATTGACTATTTTTTTAGGAGAATAAATTTCACCAATTAAATATGTCAAGACAGCCGATGGCATAGATGTTTGTATAAACATTACTCCTGCTTCAACACCAGTTAAATTAAATATCTGGACAAATCCAAACCCTACTATTGGACCAACGATAATTCTGATGAATGAAAAAAGTAAGCTTTCATTAAATGAAAAAATTTTTAATTTAGATAGAGCTATTCCTAAGGACATCAGTACTAAAAAAATTGTGGAATAAGATATTAAAAATGTAGCATTTTCTAGAAACTTTGGTGAAGGAATTTTATAATAAACAAAAAACAATGAAATAATTAGGGCATATATTGCAACACAATTTATAAGTGGTTTAATAGAAAATTTTCTACTTGCTAAAAGAATATTTAGCGTAAAATGAAAAACAACTATTACCGAAGTTACAGCTGCCGCTATTGCTAAACCCAATTTGCCATAAGCAAAAAGACAAATGGGCATACCCATATTACCAGTATTTGGAAGTATTAAAGGGGGAAGCAATCTATATATATCTTTTTTTAAGAATTTTAAGTACTAAAATGCCTATAATTCCAAACAGTCCAACATATAATAATATGTAGTAAAAAAATCTTAAAAGTAAGTCAAATTCGACATTTGAAGAAGTAAGTGAATAAAAAATGATACAAGGAAGGCCAATGTTTCCCGAAAAGTTTGTTATGAATTTAGTGTCAAATTTAGGTTCCTTTTTTCCATACCAATATCCTATGCCTATAATTAAAAATACGGGAAATAATACCTCAAAAAGCTTTATGTATAACTCCATATAGTCTTAAAAAATAAGAAATTTATTGGTTTATTTTTAATTCTTTTTATTTTTTATAAAATGTCTTTTAAAAATACCTTTTTTTACTAATCTTTTTTCGTATAAATCAATTTCTTTTACCAAGTACCTGTCATAGAAATGAATAATAGCGATTAATAAAACGATAAACGCGACAATTATAGTTAACAATGTAACTGCACTCATTCTAAGCTAACCTCATTCTGTATATTTCTAAATTTCTTTCAAATTCATGTAATCGTTTCCATATACTTCTAAGTTCAGTAATTGTTGTCCAATTGTGTAGGAATAAGGCAAAACCTCCGTGAACTCGCGAAAAAGCATTTGAAACCTGTACCATAACCCCAAGTGTGATCAATCCTGTAAATAAACCAGGACCCATTATTAAATATGGTGCAATAATCATAAATTGATCATAAGTGGTCATCCATCCATCAAAATAACCGTAATGAAGATATAGTCGATGATAATTAAATCTAATTCCAGTAAATAATTCAAGTAAAGTTTCCGTTTGAGCATAGTTTTTTTTATCGTCTTCACCAAGAACCAGATCTTTTCTAAATGCAGCCTCTACTCTTTGATTTTTATATTCCAGACCGGGTAATTTAATTCCAACAAACCAAGAAATAACAATTCCACCTAATGAAATGATTAAAGTAAACCAAACTAACGAGCCATCTATATCTTTTAATATTGGAATATCTACTTTTTCACTTAAAGTCCAAAGAATTGGAATAAATGCAATTAATGTCATAAGTGCTCTGATGACCTGTAAACCTAGTGACTCAATTATCCGTGCAAATCTATTGCAATCTTCTTGTATTCTTTGGCTGGCCCCTTCTATTTCACTTTCTACTGCTTGCCATTTAGGTATATAATTAAAAGTCATGGCTTCTCTCCATCTTAATCCATAAATTCGAGTAAACCAGCCGGTAAAGATTGCTAAAAAAATATAAGGGAATGCAATAACTACAAAAGAAAGATCTCCCTCGAAACCATTTAAAATGTATTCTAGAGAAATTAACTGACTAAAAAAAAGTTTTATTCCTTCCTGTGGTTTGTCTACATAATCTCCTGCGTTCTGTAAAAGGTCATAAAATTTTCCGTACCAGACGTTGATAGCTACGGTCATTTGGACTTGAAACCAAAGTGATACAATTAGAAGTAATAAGCCACCCCAAGACCACAGTCTCCATTTTTTTTCTAGGAAAAAACTTTTTAACATTTATTTAATAGTTATTGATTTTTAATAAAGTTATCTGCGTATGATTTTTTAACAATTTTTCTCTTTTGAGGTTCAATTATGTAATATTCAATATTATTTTTTTTAGCGAAATTAATGGCTAATTCTTTGGTATCAAACTCTAGCTTCACTTCGGACATGGTATCAGTAGATGTTTCCCAACCCATCAAAGAATTTATTCCCGTATCTTCGGTCTCAAATTCTAAAATCCACTTTTGAGTATTTATTGTACCTGACTGCATTGCGCTCTTTGTAGGAATGTATATTTTGGCTTTTTTCATAGATCTTTATGGTCGGGGCGGCAGGATTTGAACCTGCGACCCTCTGGTCCCAAACCAGATGCGCTACCAGGCTGCGCTACGCCCCGATTGCTTAGTTTTATAAGTTATACGGACCTTTTTATCAATTGAAAGGTGTTTAAATGTTTATATTTGTGAACATATGTAGATTATTTTGGGATCCTATTGGAATTTTAGTTTACTACACAAAAAATGGGGTTTTTTATTTTTGGATCTTGATGGGATCAAGTAACAAGGTAGTTTTTTCATTTTATATCAGTTCTAATTTATTTTTTTTATCTTTTACTCCGCAGGTATATTAAGTTCTTCTTTAATTTTTTTTATATAATTATTAATTAAATTTCTCTCCTCTTCTGTGAAATAATTATCTTTTTCTATTGCTTTTGCCATTTCATTTTTAATTTTATTTATAATTTTTTCACGTTCTTGCTTATGAGTAAAAGATTTCAAATGATTCTCATATTGTCTCAGCTTAAAATTAATTGTTACGTGAAATGCAATTATGAAGAGAAAAAAAACAAATAAAGATTTATATATAAAAATTTTCATAGATTAACAAATTTTAATAAAAATCAAATATTACACTTTTTTTTACAATTAATATTCTATTGTTTTTCTAATTATTTATAATTAATCTATAAATTTTTTTTATAAATAGAAACTAACTTAGTCTTATCAGTGCGAATTTCTTTATAAAGTCTAAAATCATCAGGTATTTTTGCAAAATTTGCCTCGGGATTTCCTTCCCAAAAATTTCCATTGGATATAATATAGTCTGCTTCATATTGTTCACTAACAATTTCAATTTTGCTTTTCTGAAAATCAGAAAATATTAATTTACTTAAATATAAATCTATATTGCTTGCAG